>NZ_CAKASO010000006.1:0-133171 GCF_916862475.1 Nocardioides sp. Leaf374 | reverse complement strand
CGCCGTCTCCGGTGGCCTCGCCCACGTCTACCGCACCGACCGCCCCGGGCGGCTGACCCACGACGACCTCGCCGCCCTCCACCCGCACCTGGTGACGGGCCTGGCCGCCCACCCGGGCGTCGGTGGCGTCGTGACCCGGCTCTCCGCCCCCGGGCGCCGCGACGGCGACCTGCGCGTCGACGGGCCCGGCGGCTGGTGCGTCCTGCGGCCGGGCCACGGGGTGGTCGACGGCGAGGGCGCCGACCCGCTCGCCACCTACGGGCCGCGGGCCGCGGCCGACCTGCTCGACCTCGAGCGCCGCGACCACGTCGGCGACCTCGTCGTGCTCGGCGCCCACGACCCCGCCCTCGGCGAGGTCGTGGCCTTCGAGGAGCTCGTCGGCTCCCACGGCGGGCTCGGCGGCTGGCAGACCGAGGCGCTGCTGCTGCACCCCGCCGACTGGGAGGTGCCCACCACCCCGCTCACCGGTCTCGACGTGCACCGCACGCTGGTCGCGCGCCTCGAGCGGCTCGGGCTGCGCGCCGACTCCCCCACCCGCTCGGCGGGGCCGGCCGGGCCCGTCGGGGGGACCGCATGAGCGCCCCCGCCCCGGGTCCGGTGCGCCTGGGCGTCACCTGGTGGGGCCACGCGTCGACCACGGTCGAGCTGGGCGGGGTCCGCGTGGCGCTCGACCCGCTGCTGGCCGGGCGGCTGGTGCACCTGCGCCGTCGTACGCCGCTCCCGCCCGCCGACGCCGCGCTCGCCGACGTCGTGCTCGTCTCCCACCTGCACCTCGACCACTGCCACCTGCCCTCGCTGCGACGCTTCGCCGCCGACGTGCCGGTCGTCGTGCCGCGCGGCGGGGAGCGGCTGCTGGCCGACCTCGGCGACCGGCTGCTGGGCGTCGCCCCCGGCGAGACCCACCGGGTGGGCGGGGTCGACGTCGAGGTGCTGGCGGCCACCCACGACGGCCGGCGCCACCCGTGGGCGCGCGAGCGGCCGCCGGCGCTGGGCTTCCGCGTGACCGGGCCCGCCACCGGGGCCACCTCCGGGACCACCGCCGGGGCCACCGCCCCCGCACCGGCGTCGTTCTGGTTCCCCGGCGACACCGGGCTGCGCGAGGACATGCGCGAGGTGGCGCCGGTCGACCTGGCGCTGCCGCCGGTCGGCGGGTGGGGGCCGAGCCTCGGCGAGGAGCACATGGACCCCGACGAGGCGGCCGAGGCCGTGCGCCGCGTCGGCGCCCGCTGGGCGGTGCCGGTGCACTGGGGCACCTTCTGGCCGGTCGGGCTCGAGCGGGTCGACCGCGCCACCCACCACCGCCTCTTCGTCACCCCGGGCCGGCGCTTCGCCGACGCCCTGGCCCGCGCCGGCAGCGCCCGGCCCGTCCTCGCCTCCCCCGCCGAGCGGGTCGTCCTGTGAGGGCGGTCCGGTGAGCGCCGACCACTTCGGCCTGGTGGCGCTGCTGGTGCTCTTCGGCGTGGTCGCCGTCGGCGCGGTCGTGCCCGTGCTCCCCACCGGGGCCGCCGTCAGCGCCACCGCGGTGCTGGCGGCCGACTCGCACCTGTGGGAGGTGCCGCTGGTCGTCGCCGTGGGCGGCGCGGCCGCCTGGGTGGGCGACGTGACGACCTACGCCGTGCTGCGCCGCGCCGGTGAGCCCCTCGCGCGGCGGGTCGGGTGGCTGCGCCCCGACGACCCCGAGACCCGGCTCCACCGGCTGCGCGAGTCGATCGAGGAGCACGAGCTGCGCACGCTGCTGGTCTCGCGGCTGGTGCCCGGCGGGCGGGTGCCCGTGCTGCTGGTGGCCTCGCTGACCGGCTACCCCGCGCGGCGCTTCGCCAGCGCCGCGGTCGGTGCGGCCACCCTGTGGGCGGTCGTCTACGCCGCCATCGGCCTGGCCGGCGGCTCGCTGCTCGCCGACACCACCACGGCCGTCGTCGTCGCCGTGCTCGCCGCGCTGCTGCTCTCGCTCGGCTCGTCGCTGGCCCCGGCGCTGAGGAGGCGGCTGGGATCGTCCGGGGCGCCGTCGCCGGGCTCCGGGCCGGGATCAGCGATGGGATCGGCGCGGCGGCGCCGGCCGCGTGCGGGAGACTGAGCCGCGTGACGACCGACCCGATCCGCGAGGCGCACCGCCAGTGGGTCGCCCACGGGTGGGACGACGCCGCCGACGGCATGGCCCTGGTGACGTCGCTGGTGCGGGTGCAGCAGCTGCTCATGGAGCGCATCGACGCCGTGCTGCGTCCGCTCGACCTCACCTTCGCGCGCTACGAGGTGCTCCAGCTGCTGTCGTTCACCTCCGCGGGACGGCTGCCGATGACCAAGCTGGGCTCGCTGCTCCAGGTGCACCCCACGTCGGTCACCAGCGCGGTCGACCGCCTCGAGCGGCAGGGCTACGTCGAGCGCTCGCGCGGCGAGGGCGACCGCCGCATCGTGCTCGCCACCCTCACCGACGCCGGCCGCGCGATCGCCGCCACCGCCACCGCGGGGCTCAACCGCGACGTCTTCGAGTCCCTCGGGCTGCCGCCCTCCCAGGTCGGTGCGCTCTCGCGCCTGCTGGCCGCCCTGCGCGCCCGCAGCGGCGACCGCGTCGACTGAGCGCACGACCCGGCGCACGACCCGGCGCACGCCCAGGGCCGACCGGGGCCGACGCACCCTCGACCGACGGGGTCCGGGCGGCTATCGTGGGCAATTAGTAGGACGTCCAACTATCTTCGGGCGCCGGCCCCGGCCCACGCCGCCCGGTCGCCCCGTGACACCCCGAGGTGACCTCCGTGCCCGAGCTCCACGTCCCGTCCCACCCGGTCCGGCTGGTCACGGCCTCCAGCCTCTTCGACGGCCACGACGCCTCGATCAACATCATGCGGCGCATCTTCCAGAGCCAGGGCTGCGAGGTGATCCACCTCGGCCACAACCGCTCGGTGCAGGAGGTGGTCGACGCCGCGCTCGAGGAGGACGTGCAGGGCGTCGCGGTGTCGTCCTACCAGGGCGGCCACGTGGAGTACTTCGAGTACCTCGTGGAGTCGCTGCGCGCCCAGGGCGCCGGTCACGTCAAGGTCGTGGGCGGCGGCGGGGGCGTCATCGTCCACGACGAGATCCAGCGCCTGCGCGACAGCGGCGTCACGATCTTCTCCCCCGAGGACGGCCAGCGCATGGGCCTGGTCGGCATGATCAACTCCGTCGTCGCCGACTGCGACACCGACCTGTGGGCCGCAGGGCAGGTCACCGCCGACCAGGTCGTCGGCGGCGAGCGCGCTGCGATCGCCCGCGCGATCACCGCCGCCGAGAGCGGCCGGCTGCCCGCCGAGACCCTGGCGGCGCTCCAGCAGGCCGCGAGCGCCCACCGCTCCCCCGTGCTCGGCATCACCGGCACCGGCGGCTCGGGCAAGTCCTCGCTCACCGACGAGCTCGTGCGCCGCTTCCGCGTGGACCAGCAGGACAAGCTGCGCGTGGCCGTCATCGCCGTCGACCCGACCCGCCGCAAGGGCGGCGGCGCCCTGCTGGGCGACCGGATCCGGATGAACTCCCTCGACGGTGACCGCGTCTTCTTCCGCTCCGTCGCGACGCGCGGCGCCCACGAGCTGCCCGACCACCTCGGCGACGTCATCGACGTGGTCAAGGCCGCCGGCTTCGACCTGGTGATCGTGGAGACCCCGGGCATCGGCCAGGGCGACGCCGCGATCGTGCCCTTCGTCGACACCTCGCTCTACGTGATGACGCCGGAGTTCGGCGCCGCCTCGCAGCTGGAGAAGATCGACATGCTCGACTTCGCCGACGTGGTGGCGATCAACAAGTTCGAGCGACGCGGCGCCAAGGACGCGCTGCGCGACGTGGGCCGCCAGCTGGTCCGCAACCGCGAGGCCTTCGGCTCCCAGCCCGACGACATGCCGGTCTTCGGCACCTCGGCGGCCACGTTCAACGACGACGGCGTCACCGCGCTCTACCAGCACCTGCGCGACCTGCTCGGCGGGGCGGGGCTCCCGGTCGGCGAGGGCGTGCTGCCCGCCGTCGACGTGCGCCACTCCTCGGGCATCCGCCAGGTCGTGCCCGGCGAGCGGGTCCGCTACCTCGCCGAGATCACCGAGACCGTGCGCGGCTACCACGCCCGCACCGAGGAGCTGGTGGCCGCGGCCCGCCGGGTGCAGCGGCTCGAGGCGGTCTCCGCCGAGCTCGACTCCCTCGACGGTGGCGACCACGGCGACGTGCCCGGGCTGCTCGAGCGCGCCCGCAAGGCGCTGCCGGCCGAGGTCGCCGACCAGGTGGAGGCCTGGCCCGGTGTGGTCGCGGCGTACGCCGGCGACGAGCAGGTCACCCGCGTGCGCGACAAGGAGATCACCACCCGGCTCACGCGCGAGTCGCTCAGCGGCACGAAGGTGCGACGGGTGTCGCTGCCGACCTTCGAGGACCACGGCGAGCTGGTCCGCTTCTGGCGCCGCGAGAACCTCCCGGGCCACTTCCCCTTCACCGCGGGCGTCTTCCCCTTCAAGCGCGACGGGGAGGACCCGGCGCGGATGTTCGCCGGCGAGGGCGACCCCGCGCGCACCAACCGCCGCTTCAAGATCCTCTCCGCCGAGGGCGAGGCCAAGCGGCTGTCCACGGCCTTCGACTCCGTCACCCTCTACGGCCGCGACCCCGACGAGCGCCCCGACATCTACGGCAAGGTCGGCACGTCGGGGGTCAGCGTGGCGACGCTGGACGACATGAAGGTGCTCTACGACGGCTTCGACCTGGTCTCGCCCACGACCAGCGTCTCGATGACGATCAACGGCCCCGCGCCCACCGTGCTCGCCTTCTTCCTCAACACCGTCATCGACCAGCAGGTCGACGCCTTCCGCGAGCGCGAGGGGCGCGAGCCCGGCGAGGAGGAGCGCGCGGCCCTCGCCGCCCACGCGGTGGCCAGCGTGCGCGGCACCGTGCAGGCCGACATCCTCAAGGAGGACCAGGGGCAGAACACCTGCCTGTTCTCCACCGAGTTCAGCCTCCGGATGATGGCCGACATCCAGGAGTGGTTCATCGAGCACCAGGTGCGCAACTTCTACTCGGTCTCGATCTCGGGCTACCACATCGCCGAGGCGGGGGCCAACCCCATCAGCCAGCTCGCCTTCACCCTGGCCAACGGCTTCACCTACGTCGAGGCCTACCTGGCGCGCGGCATGGACATCGACGACTTCGCGCCCAACCTGTCGTTCTTCTTCTCCAACGGCATGGACCCCGAGTACACCGTGATCGGCCGCGTCGCGCGCCGGATCTGGGCGGTGGCGATGAAGGAGAGGTACGGCGCCGGCGAGCGCTCGCAGAAGCTGAAGTACCACGTGCAGACCTCGGGTCGCTCCCTGCACGCCCAGGAGATGGACTTCAACGACATCCGCACGACGCTCCAGGCGCTGATCGCCATCTACGACAACGCCAACAGCCTCCACACCAACGCCTACGACGAGGCCGTCACCACCCCGGGCGAGGAGTCGGTGCGGCGGGCGCTGGCGATCCAGATGATCATCAACCGCGAGTGGGGCCTGGCGATGAACGAGAACCCGCTCCAGGGGGCCTTCGTCGTCGACGAGCTGACCGACCTGGTGGAGGCGGCGGTGCTCGAGGAGTTCGACCGGATCAACGAGCGCGGTGGTGTGCTGGGCGCGATGGAGACCGGCTACCAGCGCGGCCGGATCCAGGACGAGTCGATGCTCTACGAGCACCGCAAGCACGACGGCTCGCTGCCGATCATCGGCGTCAACACCTTCCGCAAGCCCGAGCGCGGCGACGGCACCGACGGCACGCCGGTCCACGTGGAGCTCGCCCGCGCCACCGAGGCCGAGAAGGAGTCGCAGCTCAGCGGCGTGCGTCGCTTCTCCCAGGAGCACTCCCAGGAGGCCGCGGAGGCCATCGCGCGTCTCAAGGCGGCGGCCGTCACCGACGACAACGTCTTCGCCGTGCTGATGGACGCCGCGCGGGTCTGCACGCTCGGACAGGTGACGGAGGCCTTCTTCGAGGTCGGCGGGCAGTATCGTCGCAACGTGTGAGCACCTCTCTGCCTACCTACGACCAGCTCGTCGCCCTCCCGGCCTACACCGAGCAGCCCGTGCCGATCGCGTTCGAGGACGTCAACGGACACCTCAACGTGCGGCACTACCTCGGCATCGCCAGCGAGGGGCTCGACGAGTCCCTGGTGAGCCTCGGCATCCCGCAGAACTGGCCGGCCCACGGCCACGCCTGCTTCTCCGCCGAGCACCACCTCACCTACCTCACCGAGCTGCGCACCGGTGACCGGCTCTCCGCGCGGGTCCGGCTGGTCGGTCGCTCCGAGCGCGCCGCCCACGTCGTGGTCTACCTGCTCGACGACACCGAGCAGCGCGTCAGCTACGTGATGGAGGAGATCTTCCTCCACATCGACATGAGCACCCGCAAGACCAGCCCGTGGCCCGAGGACGTCGCCAAGGCGATGGACGAGCGCATCGCCGAGGACCAGGGCCTCGACTTCGAGCCGGGCCTCTCCGGCTCCCTCGCCCTGCGCTGAGCGCATCCCTCCCCGGGCGCCGCGCCGTCGCGGCCGGCGCCCGGGGCTAGGGTCGGTCGCATGCCCTCCGACCGGCCCTCCGACCGGCCCGACGACCGGCCCGACGGGCCGACCCGCCCCGCCCCGGGCGTCCAGGGCTCGCGCACCCTCGGCTACGTCGTGCCCGGCGCGCTCGCCGTGCCGGTGCTGCTCGTGGCGGCCGTGCTCGTGCTGCCACTGCTGGCCGACGTCGGCGCCGTCGGCCTCGTCGTCTGCGTGGCCCTCTCGGCGTTCCTCGCCCGCCGGTCCTGACCCGTCACCTCCGGCCGCCCTCACCCCTCAGCGCCTGGGGCGGGCGGCGGCTCCGTGCCAGGGTGGAGGGCATGACCCCGACCCCTGATGCCCCGCAGTCCTCCGGCTCGACGCAGGCCCCCGACTCCCCCGTGGTCGTCGTGACCGGCGCCAACGGCCTCGTCGGCGCCCGCGTGTGCGAGGCGCTGGTCGAGCGGGGTGCGCAGGTGCGTGCCGTCGTACGCCGCGCGGGCACGGCCCCCGACCTGGCCGGCGTCGAGGAGCGGGTCGGCGACTTCCCCGACCCCGCCTTCGCCGCGTCGGCGGTCGAGGGCGCCTTCGCCGTGGTGACCACCGTGCACCCGATGGGCAGCGACCGCGCGACCCAGCACGAGATCGGCGTGGAGGGCACCCCCGTGGTGGCCCGCGCGGCCGCCTCGGCCGGGGTCGACCGTCTCGTGCACGTCTCGACTGCCGCCGTCTACGACCGCTCGCCGGGGCGCGGAGACGTCGACGAGTCCTCCGAGCTGGTCGACGACGACGCCGGCGACTACCCCGTCACCAAGCGCGACACCGACGCCGCGCTGGCCGCCACCGACGGGCTGACCCGCGTGCTGGTGCGCCCGCCGGCCATCCTCGGCGAGGGCGACTCCTCGGTGTGGAACGCGCTGCGCCCCGCCGCCGTCCGCGACGACGAGCAGGCGCGCCACGCCGTGGCCGACCAGAGCTTCGCGTGGGTACACGTCGACGACCTCGCCGCGTTCATCGCCGACGTCGCGACCGGCCGGGTCGCCGCCTCCGACGACCCCGCCACCGGCCCGGTGGCCGGTGGCTGCACCCCGGTCAACGTCGCCGCCGGGCCGGCCACGGTGCGTGACTACCACCAGGCCGTCACCGGGGCCCTCGGCGTCGAGCCGGTCTGGGACGACGAGCCCGCCTGGACCGGCCGGATCCTCGCCGACCGCGCCCACGCCTGGGGCTGGACCCCCGAGGTCGACCTCCACGCCGCCCTCGCCGAGATCGAGGTCGGCCTGCGCGGCTGAGGCCGCACGACTGAGGCCGCACGGCCGAGGCCGCGCGGCCGCGGGTCAGGGCACCCACACCGCCGCGTCATGGGCGAAGACCACCCGTCGGGGGTCGAAGGCGAGCAGCCGAGCCAGCCACGGACTCGCGGCGGGCAGGGGGTCGGTGTGCCCGCGCGACCGGGCCCGCTCGGCGAGCACGTCGGCCGACCAGGCCGACGCGGTGTCGTGGGCCTGCCCGGCGAGCACGACCGAGCCGTCCTCGCACTCCAGCACGACCGACTGGTGGCCGGCGACGTGGCCGGGCGTCGGCACGACGTGCACCCCGGGCGCGATCTCGGCCTCGCCGTCGAGCAGCTCGTAGCGGGCGCCGGCGAAGTCGACCAGGTCGGCCGCGGTGTAGCCGACCGCGCGGGCCGCGTCGAGCTCGACGCGCTGGCAGTGGATCGGGCGGCCGGCGAAGGCCGGGTTGGCGCCGATGTGGTCGAAGTGCAGGTGGCAGTTGACGACCAGGTCGACGTCGCCGACCGCCAGCCCGACGCGGGCCAGCGCCTCCTCGACCGGCACCCGCCGTGGGCGGTACCACCCCTCGGCCTCGGCCCCGGCGTCGCCGATGCCGGTGTCGAGCAGCAGCACGCCGGCGGGGGTCCGCGCGACGTAGCCGAGCACGTGCTCGACGCGAGGGGCGCCCGTGCCGGTCTCCTCGGCCGGGCGCACGAACGTGCCGAGGTCGAGCCGCACCACGTCGTCCACGCGCATCCCGGCTCCTCCGTGCTCCGTCACCGTCCGTGGTGGCCACTGTCGCACGCGACGGTGCGACCTCCCCGTCGGCGCGGTGTCGTCGTGCTCAGGGGAGGGGCACGGTCGTGCCCCTCCCCTGAGCACGCGGGCGCACGCCCCGAGCGTCCGTGGCCCCTCGGCGGCCGGGCGCGGGATACTGCCGCCCATGTTCCACGTGATGTTCCTCGAGCCCCGGATCCCGCCGAACACGGGCAACGCGATCCGGATGGTCGCCGGCACGGGGGCGACGCTGCACCTGGTGGAGCCGCTGGGCTTCGAGCTCGACGAGCCGAGGCTCAAGCGGGCCGGTCTCGACTACCACGACCTCGCCTCCGTGGTGGTCCACCCCGACCTCGACACCGCGCTGGGCAGCGAGGCCCTGGCCTCCTCGCGGGTCTTCGCCCTCACCGCCCACGCGACCCGCTGGCACACCGACGTCGCCTACCAGCCCGGCGACGTGCTGCTCTTCGGCCCCGAGCCGACCGGGCTGCCCGACGAGGTGCTGGCGCACCCCCGCACGACCGACCGGCTGCGGATCCCGATGGTGCCCGGTCGCCGCTCGCTCAACCTGTCGAACTCCGCCGCCGTGGTCGCCTACGAGGCGTGGCGCCAGCACGGCTTCCCGGGTGCCTCCTGAGCGCGGCGCGGTCGTCGTGGGACCGGCCGACGGTGTCGTGAGACCGGGTGGGGGTGCCGAGGCGTCTCCTCTCACGTAGGCCGATCCACCACCCGAGAGGAGGCACCGTGCGCGGTGCGAGACGAGACGACGCGGAGTTCACGGAGTTCGTGACGCTGCACTCCGACCGGCTCTACCGCTCCGCCTACCTGCTGACCACCTCTCCGCACGCCGCCGAGGACCTGCTGCAGACCACCCTGGCCAAGGCCTTCGCCGGCTGGCGCCGCCTGCGCACGACCGACGACCCGGTGGCCTACACCCACCGCATCCTGCTCAACGCGTTCCTCTCCGAGCGGCGGCTGCGCCGCAGCGGTGAGCTCCCGGTGGAGGACGTGGCCGGCCGGGCCGCCGACACCGGCACCGCCGCCGCGCTGGCGTCGCCTGACCCCTCCGGCCCGGCCGGTGTCGCCGACCGGGTCACCCTGACCGCGGCCCTGGCCCGGCTGCCCGCCCTCGACCGCGCGGTCGTGGTGCTGCGCTTCTGGCTCGACCTCAGCGTCGCCACCACCGCGGCCGATCTCGACCTCACCGAGTCGGCGGTCAAGAACCGCACCGCACGCGCGCTGCGCGCCCTGCGCGAGCTGCTCGCCGACGACCCCGACGACCCCGCCGACCCCTCCGCGGCACCGCCCGCGGCCCAGCCCGCCGGCCTCACCCACGACCTCCCCAGGAGCACCCCGTGACCGACCCCAGCCACCAGACCCCGCACCAGCCCGACCACGACGCCCGCCTGCGCGAGCGCCTGGCCCACGCCGTCGACGGGCTGCGCGCCCCCGACGTCCTGCCCGCAGCCCTGGCCCGCGGCCGGCGCCAGCGCACCCGCCGTCGTCTCGTCCAGGGCACCGGCGGCCTCGCCGTCGCCGCCGCCCTCGCGCTCGCCGCCCCGGCCCTCGCCGACGGCTGGCCGGGAGGGCCCGACCCGTCCGGTCCCCCGGTGGCCGTCGACCCCGCCACCGGCCCGGGCACCGGCGCGGGCGAGGGCCGCGGCTCCGCCCCGCGGACCCCGCCCGTCGAGACCGACCCTGCCGCGTGCGACCCCGACGCAGCGGCCACCGGCTGGTGGAGCAGGTCGTCGGAGCAGGTGCGCGACGACCTCGCCGGCCTCCTGCCCGCGGGCACCCGCATCGGCGGCACCGACGACGCCTCGCCCGGCGCCTGGGGCGGCGACTTGGTCAGCAGCGAGGGCTCCGGCAAGAGGTCCGGCGAGGGGTCGGGCGAGGACGCCGACTTCGCCAGCGTGACCCTGCTGCCGCCGCCGGGGGTGCCGGGCGGACGCACGAGCCTGGCCGAGCTGAGTGCCGGCGGTCCGTGCTCGGGGGGCGACAACGCGCCGCTGCAGGCCGTGGTGCCCTGCGCGGAGCTCACCGGCCACGAGACCTGCGAGGAGATCCGCACCGAGGACGACGTGCTCGTCGGCGTGGTCACCGAGAAGGTCGAGCGGAGCGTCGTCGACGGCCGGGAACAGCCGACCGACCGCTCCTACGTCCTGGCCACCCTGGCCGACCCCTCCGGCGGCCACGTCGAGCTCTACGTCGCCGAGGGCACCCGCGCCGACCGCCCCGACACCGTGCACGACCCCGCCGACGCGCCCGCGCTCAGCGTCGAGCAGGCCCGCGAGATCCTCACCGACCCCGTCTGGACCCGCTGACCCTCGGCGGCACCGAGAGCCGCACCACCTTGTGCCAGGCGCTCGCGACCTGACGGTGCAGCGGCGCGGCGTGGTAGGTCAGGCCGTGGCGCTCCATGACCTCCCGCAGCCGGGGCGCGATCTCGGCGTAGCGGTTGCTGGGCAGGTCGGGGAAGACGTGGTGCTCGATCTGGTGCGACAGGTTGCCTGCGAGCACGTGCAGCAGCGGCGGGCCGGTGATGTCGGCGGAGCCGAGCATCTGGCGCAGGTACCACTCCCCCCGCGTCTCGCGCGTCGGCGTCTCGTCGAGCTCGAAGGTCTCCACGCCCTCGGGGAAGTGGCCGCACATGATCACCGAATGGCTCCACAGGTTGCGGACCAGGTTGGCGGCGAGGGTGGCGCTCAGCGTCGAGCGCCACCCCGGGCCCGAGAGCGCCGGGTGGATGACGAGGTCCTTGAGCAGCTGGCGGCGCGCGCGGCGCAGCACGTCGCCGATGCGCCCCCGCATCGCGGCGTCGGGGCGCCGCCCGGCGCGCAGCGTCTCCCCGACCTCGAGGTCGTAGAGCGCGATGCCGTACTCGAAGAAGACGGCGTTGACGAGGTTCCACAGCGGCTGCACCGCGTGGCGGGGACGCCACGGCTGGGCCTCGTCGACGCGCAGGATGCCGTAGCCGAGGTCGTTGTCGCGGCCGAGCACGTTGGTGTGCACGTGGTGCAGCTCGTTGTGCGAGCGCTTCCACTGCTCCGGCGGGGTGACGTGGTCCCAGTCCCAGGTCGCGGAGTGGATCTTCGGGTCGCGCATCCAGTCCCACTGGCCGTGGAGCACGTTGTGGCCGATCTCCATGTTGTCGAGCACCTTGGCGGTGGCCAGGCAGGCCGCGCCCAGCACCCACACCGGCCGGCGGCGCGAGCCCACGACGAGCAGCGCGCGACCGCCGAGCTCGAGGCCCCGCTGCACCGCGATCACCCGACGGATGTACGCCGCGTCGCGCGCCCCGCGCCCGGCCAGCACCTCGTCGCGCAGGGCGTCGAGCTCGGCCGCGAGCGCCGCGACGTCGTCGGCGCCCAGGTGCGCCGTCACCGGGGAGACGGGCCGCTCGGCCGGGTCTGCCGCGGCCGTGGGGGCGCCGGTCGCAGGAGGGCTGGTCACGGTGGAGGTGGTCACCCTTACTGGTACCCCATCGAGGGGTGCGCAGACACCACCGGGGGCCCGTGAGCCGTCGCGGGACGACCTTTGCTTGGCGCCGCCCGTCACAGTGGAGGCACTCGCACACGGGCGGGGCCGGGCGGACGGGGACCAGATGCGACACCACGGGCGGCGTGGCGAGCGGTGCGGGCGCCGACGCGGCGCGGGTGCGCTCGCCGGTGCCCTGGTCGGCTCGCTCGTGCTCGGGGGGTGCAGCCCCGGCTCCGAGGCGGAGTCAGCGCGCACGTCCGAGGCCCCCGCCTCCGAGGCCGGTCGCGCGGCGTCCGCCGCCCCCGCCGGCCCGACCGCCACCCTCGCCTTCGCCGGCGACGTCCACCTCGAGGGCGCCCTGCGCGGGCTCTCGGAGCGCCCCCGCTCCACCCTCGGGCCGATGTCGCGGGTGCTGCGCGACGCCGACCTCGCGATGGTCAACCTCGAGAGCGCGCTGACCCGCCCCGGCACCGGCGCCCCGGCCGCCAAGGAGCTGGAGGACCCGTCACTGCGCTACTGGTTCCGCAGCCCGCCCTCCGCCCTCGACCTGCTCGACCGCTCCGGCGTCGACGTCGTCTCGGTCGCCAACAACCACGGCGCCGACTACGGCGCGGCCGGCCTCCGCGACACCCTGGCGATCGCCGCCGACAGCCCCGTGGGCGTGGTCGGCGTCGGCGCCGACCCCACCGCGGCCTTCACCCCCCACCGCGTCGAGGTCGAGGGGCTCAGCGTGGGCGTGCTGGCCGCGGACTCCTCCCCCCTCGAGAGCGCCGACCCGACCTGGAGCGTGCGGCAGGGCGCCGGGCCGGGCCTCGCCGCCGCCCGCACCCCCGACGCCCCCCGGCTGGTCGCGGCCGTGCGCGACTCCGCCGCGACCGACGACGTCACGGTCGTCTACCTGCACTGGGGCGAGGAGGGCGCCGCCTGCCCCACGCCGCTCCAGCAGGACCTCGCCGCCTCGCTCGCCGAGGCCGGCGCCGACGTCGTCGTCGGCTCCCACTCCCACCAGCTCCAGGGCGGGGGGCTGCTCGACGACGCCTACGTGGGCTACGGCCTGGGCAACTTCCTCTGGTACCACGGCCGGCAGGCCGAGACCGGCGTGCTCGAGGTCGAGGTCTCCGCCGACGCCGTCGAGGGCGTCGCCTGGCGGCCGGCGCTCATCCCCGAGCTCGGCGGCCAGCCCCAGCCGGTCGCCGGCGCGGCCCGTGGCGAGGCCGTCGCCGACTGGCGCCGCCTGCGCGGCTGCACCGGCCTCGAGCCCGGCCCCGGCCCCGCCGCCGAGCCCGGCGGGCAGCCCGACCCGACCCAGCAGCCCGAGCCCACCCAGCAGCCCGGGACGCCGGCGACCGAGGCGCTGCCGGCGTACCGCTCCGAGGTGCGCCGGATCGGGCCGGCCGTGCGCCGCAGCATGCTCGGCTCCAGCCACCGCCCCACCTGTCCGGTGCCGCTGACCGACCTGCGCCAGCTGCGGATGTCCTACGTCGGCTTCGACGGAGCGGCCCGCACCGGGGCGATGGTCGTGCACGAGGACGTCGCCGAGGAGGTCACGCAGATCTTCCGCACCCTCTACCGCGAGCGCTTCCCGATCCGCCGGATGCGGCTCGTCGACGCCTACGGCGGCGACGACGACCGCTCGATGGCGGCCAACAACACCTCGGGCTACAACTGCCGCACCGTGGCCGGCACCGACCGCTTCTCCGACCACGCCTTCGGCCGCGCCCTCGACATCAACCCGGTGCAGAACCCCTACGTCCTGGGGGGCGACGTGCTGCCACCGGCCGGTCGCGCGTTCGCCGACGTCGACCGCTCCCCCGGCGCCCGCGCCGTGCCGGGCGTCATCGCTCGCGGCGACGTCGTCTTCCGCGCCTTCGCCTCCCGCGGCTGGGAGTGGGGCGGCGACTACTCCGAGCCCGACTGGCAGCACTGGAGCGCCCCCTGACCCGGCGCGGGCCTGCTCACTCGTCGGGCACCCACCGCAGCAGGTCCCCCGGCTGACAGTCCAGCGCCTCGCAGAGGGCCTCCAGCGTCGCGAAACGCACCGCCTTGGCGCGGCCGTTCTTGAGCACCGCCAGGTTGGCGGGGGTGATGCCGACCCGCTCGGCCAGCACGCCCACCGCCATCTTGCGCCGCGCCAGCATGACGTCGACGTCCACGACGATGGCCACCTCAGAGCACCATCAGATGACCGCGTCGAGCTCGGTCTGCAGGGCCGTCGCCTCCGCGTCGCGGTCGACCGCCCGGACCAGCAGCGCGCGCATCACGAGCACGACGAGCGCCACCCCCGCCGCGAGGACCCCGAGGCCGCCCACGAGCAGCACCACCCCGGGAGCTACCGCCTCCCCCGGGGCGAGCAGCGCCCCGAGCACGAAGCAGAGCAGCGAGGCCGTGGCGATCGCGCCCACGACGACGTCGATCCAGCGGAAGGCCGCCCGGGAGAAGACCGTGCCCCGGCGGGCCATCGTCGCCAGGCGCCAGGTGCAGACCATCGTGACCTGCACGGTCAGCACGCCCAGCACGGCGAGCACGAGCAGCGCCGGGCGCAGCCGCAGCACCTCCGCGCCGGCCCCCGACAGGTCGCGCGCCGCCAGCGGCACCAGCACGACCTGGACGACGAGCGACCCGGCGATCCCCACGGCCAGCACCACCCGCAGCGCGAGCGTCACCACACGACCCATCTCATCGCTCCTCTCGACCAACGATCACAATCTATCGCGATTCGATAGGTCACGCCAGGCGGCCACTGCCCGACCGGGCCTCGCGCACCGCGAGGGCGGCCAGCGCGGTCGTGATCGGCACCGCGGCCATCAGCCCGAAGGTCGCCACGACGCTGCGCACGACCTCCTGGGCGATCACCTGGTCGGTGACGACGTCGCCCAGCGGGTCGTCGGTGGCCACGACGAGGATGAGCAGCGGCAGCGCGGAGCCGGCGTAGGCCAGCACGATGGTGTTGATGACCGAGGCGATGTGGGAGCGCCCGACGCGGGTGGCGGCGCGGTAGAGCTCGCGCGCGCCGTAGCCCGGGTTGGCCCGCGCGATCTCCTCCACCGTCGCGGCCTGGGTGACGGTGACGTCGTCGAGCACGCCGAGCGAGCCGATGACGATCCCCGCGAGCAGCACGCCCTGCACGTTGACGCCGTAGGTCGTGCCGAGCGAGGACGACAGGTCGTCGGAGACCCCGGTCAGCCCCAGCACCGCCACCGAGAGCGCGGAGAGCAGCCCGGTGAGGGTCAGGGCCGCGATCGTGCCGACCACCGCCACGGTGGTCGACAGGCTCGGCCCGTGGGTCAGGTAGAGCACCGTCAGCACGATCGCCGCCGACCCCACGATGGCCACGAGCAGCGGCGACTCCCCCGCCAGGATCGCCGGCACCACGAACCACACCAGCAGCCCGAAGGTCACCCCGAGCCCCAGCAGCGCCGTGAGCCCTCGCAGCCGACCGAAGGCCACGACCGCCAGCGCGAAGGCCCCCACCAGCACCGCCAGCCCCGTGCCGCGCTGCCGGTCCACGATCGAGTACGACGGGGGCGCCGACTCGTCGACGGAACCGTCGGGGTCGCGCGCGGCCCCGAGCTCGACCAGCAGCACGTCGTCGCCCTCCCCGACCTCGACGGCGCCCGCGCCGGTCGGCAGCGGCGTCTCCACCTCGAGCCCGTCGTCGGCGCCGCTGGTCAGCCGCACCGTCGCGGTGCCGCAGGTGCTCGCCGCCGTGGCACCGCCGGCGCCGGCAGCCGGGTCGGCGGCGGGGTCGGGCGTGGTGCCGCCCGTGGCCGCGCTCTCGGGACACTGCTCCACGCTGACCGCGGTGACGACGCCCTCGACCTGCTCCAGCGAGCCGGGCGTGTCGGGCCCGGGCAGCGAGCCCGGCCACAGCCAGACCAGGCAGCCCAGCGTCACGAGCGCCAGCGGCACGACCACCGCGAGGGCCAGTCGTCGCACGCGGGGCGAGGAAGTCTCAGCCGTCCCCGGTGCTGCGTGTCGCGGGTGGTGCGCACCCATCGCGGGGCCCCCTCTTACTGATCGTTGGACCCACTACCTGACCGTCACAACGGTGTGGAGGTGGTACCAACGGTCAGTAAGTGGTGCCGGCGCCCGGCCCGCCCGAGCCTAGCGGCGGGCCGGCGTCGCCTCAGGGCACCTGGGTGAAGCCGCTGATCGTGCTGGCGTTGTCGCCGTAGTCGTGGACGGTGAGGTCGAGCTGCAGGCGGGTGCCCGACTCCAGGGGCACGAGGTCGTAGGTGAGGGCCTCGAGGTCGGCGTAGAGGCCGACGTCGGAGGTGGGGGTCCAGCGCTCCGAGCCGTCGTTGAGCAGCGTGTAGACCTCCGGCACGATGAGACCGTCGGGCTCGGCGTTGAGCTCGCCGTAGCCCTCGGTCGCGGGGTCGTAGGCGTAGTAGGTCTCGGCCACGATGTCGCCGGAGTCGACGTCGATCTCGATCGAGAGCAGCACGTCCTGGTAGGTCTCGCCGTCGACGTCGCCGGGGGCGTAGTAGGCCATCGGCACGTCGAGGGAGACCACGTCGGCGTCCTCCTCCACCAGCAGCGAGACGTAGGCCCGGGCGGTGTCGATGCCGTCGCTGATCTCCAGCGCCGTGAGGTCGTAGAAGCCGCTGGCCACCGGCGCCCCGTCGGGGTCGATGGCCGCGCTCTCCTCGCCGAGGTAGGTCAGCGAGCCGTCGGGCTCGACGACGGCGTAGGAGATGGTGGCGTCGGTGAGGTTGGCCTGGCCCAGCTCGTCGTACTCCGCGGTGACGTAGACGCCGCCGTCCTCCAGCTCCACCAGCGGGCCGTCGGCCAGGTCGGTGAACTGGGCGGTCTCCTCGGCGGGGATCTGTGCGCCGGCGTCGTAGTAGGCGGTGAGGAAGTCGGCCCAGGGCTCGGCGGAGGCGACGTCGAGATACGCCCCGTCGGCCAGCTCGGCGGTGGGGGGGAAGTAGATCGACAGGCCGGTGGCGCCCCGGGTGGCGGCCCCGTCGACCTCGGAGACGACGGCGTCGCCGATCGCCCGCATCAGGGCGTCGGCCTCGTCGGAGACGTCGAGGGCCTCGACGCCGATGGTCGTGGCGAGCAGCCCGAGGTCCTTCATGTGGCTGTCCTCGGCCTCGTCGGGGCTGCGGGCGAAGCCCAGCGTCTCCGCCCCCGCGCGGCCCACGACGGGTGCCACCGCGACCGCCCGCTCCGCGAGCGCACCGCTGAAGGCGGCCATCGCGGCGTCGACCTCGTCCATGCGCGTCAGGTCGACCAGCCCGAGGGTGATGCCGTCGGCGGTGCCCTCGGCCTCGGCCTGCGCGACGAAGCCGTCGAGCAGCGCCGCGCCGAGCTGGTCGGCGGTGGCGCCGGGGTCCTCGGCGAGCAGCCGGAGCGCGCCGTAGTCCCAGCCGTGGCCGGGCTCGAGCTCCTGGGAGGCGACCAGCCGGTCGGCCAGCGGAGCGACCGCGCTGGCCACCTCGTAGCTGGCCATCAGGCAGGCGTCGAAGCCGAGCAGGTCGAGCTTGTCGACGCCCGCGCGCTCCAGCCCCTCGGAGATGCCGCGCGTCAGGTCGGCCAGGTCGAGCACCTCGCCGGTGCCGTCGTCGGGCCCGACGCCGGGCCACGAGGCGCCGTGGTCGGAGATGATCAGCGCGTAGTGACCGGCCCGGTGGGCCTCGATGCCCTCGGCCACGAAGTCGGCGAGGGTCGCGGGGTCGGCGGAGTCGACGTCGCCGAGGTCCTCCACCAGCTCGCTCGTGCCCGCGGGGCCCAGGTCGAGCACGCGCGCACCGACCCAGTCGCCCTGGTCGAGCGCCGGGTCGGCGCCGTAGTCGGGCGAGCGGTCCATCAGCTCGCGCACCTGGAGGTTGTCGTTGGAGCCGACCGCGCCGAGCTCGTTGAGGTCGCCGACCATGAAGGGCTCGAGGTCGGTGTCGGCCATCGAGTAGTGCAGCACCGTCCAGCCGTCGCCCTCGCGCCCGGTGTGGGCGGTCGGCGCCGGCTCCCCCGCGCCCGCCTCCCCCGCGTCCGCCTCCCCCGGCGACGGCGCGCCCCCGCAGCCGGCGGCGAGCACCAGCAGCGCTGCGGCCACGGCGGCTCGGACCGGTCGGCGGTGGGCGGCTCGGGGGCGGCTCGGCGTGCGCACCGCCCGACGCTAGAACGCCGCGGCCCGCGCCGGGGCCCGAACGACCCCGGGCTTTGCCCGGTGGCTAGACCAGCGGGCGGGTAGCGTCGGGCGGGTGGACGACCTTGGCACGGCGTACGACGGACCGCGCCCGGCGCGCCGGGTGGTGTCGCTGGTGCCGTCGCTGACCGAGGCCCTGGCCTCGGTCGACCGCGACGCCGTGGTCGGTGCGACCGACTGGTGCACCCACCCCGCCGACCTCGGCGCCGCCCGGGTGCGCGGCACCAAGAACCCCGACCTCGCCGCGGTGCGCGCGCTGGAGCCCGACGTGGTCGTGGCCAACCAGGAGGAGAACCGCGAGCTCGACGTGAGGCGGCTGCGCGAGAGCGGCGTGCGGGTCTGGGTGACCCGCATCGAGACCGTGCCGGAGGCGGTCGGCTCGATGGAGCGGCTGCTCGACGGTCTCGGGTGGGAGCGCCCGACCTGGCTGGGCGAGGCCCGCAGGCTGTGGTGCGGCCCGGTGCCACCGGTGTCGCGACGGGTGGCCATCCCGGTGTGGCGCGACCCGTGGATGGTCGTCGGCGCGCGCACCTTCACCGGCGACCTGGCCCGTCGCCTCGGTCTCGACAACGTCTTCGCCGACCACCCCGACCGCTATCCGGCCGCCTCCCCGGAGCAGGTCGTCGCGGCCGCCCCCGACGTGGTGCTGCTGCCCGACGAGCCCTACCTCTTCACCGCCGACGACGGCCCGGAGGTGTTCGCGGGCGGCGCGGGCGGCCCGGACGGCGCGGGCGGCGTGGCGACCGAGCTGGTCAGCGGTCGGCTGCTGACCTGGTACGGGCCCTCGCTCCTGGAGGCCCACCGCTCCCTGGCCCGCTGAGCCCCGCCGGGGCGCGCGCGGCCACTCGGCGCGGCAGCGCGAAGAGCCAGTCGAGGCCGACCGCGAGCAGCAGCCGGTGCAGGGCCAGGCACACCGCCACGGCGGCGGCGGCCACCACCACCGGCCACGCCAGCGCGAGCAGCGGGCTCCCGGGCGGGGGCAGCAGCGCCGGTGCGTGGGCGAGCAGCGCGAGCAGCGGCGAGTGCAGGACGTAGACCGGCAGCGTCAGCGCCCCGAGGCGCGCCAGCGCGGCCCCGACCCGCGGCCGCTCGGACAGTGCGACCGCGACGGCCAGCCCGAGCGGCACCCCGACGACGGCGAGCACCAGCAGGTCGGCGCTGCCCGGCAGACCGGCGACCCGCTGCGCCGCGAGCAGCGCCACGAAGCCGGCCACGAGCAGCAGCACGCGCCCCGGCCGGCCGGCGGCGGGACCGGCGAGCCGGCGTACGTCCTGGGGCCGGTAGGCGGCCCAGGCGAAGAACACGAAGTGGGTCAGCACCGCGGCGCGGTTGAGGTCGTCGACCGGCAGCCACGAGGTCGCCGCGGTGAGCAGGGCCGCCCCCGCGAGGGTCGCCCGCGGCCAGCGCACCAGCAGCCGCGCCAGCACGACGTAGACCACCAGCGCGTAGAGGAACCACAGCCCCGTCGAGGCCCAGACCAGGTCGGCCAGCAGCTCCGCGCCGTCCTGGGTGCGGTTGAGCGGCATCGCCCGCTCCACCGAGAAGTACGCCGCCAGCAGCAGCAGCCACACCGCGTAGACCCACGCGGTCGTGCCCACCCGACGGCGCAGTGCGGGCCACGGCCGGCGCACGACGCCGGCGGCGAAGAAGCCGCTCACGACGAAGAACAGCGGCATCCGCACCGGCTTGAGGGCCGCCGACAGCTCGTACCAGACCAGCGCCAGGCCGGAGGGATCGAGCCAGCCGTCGCCGGCGGCGCGGTCGGTGCCCGGCAGCGGCGGCGGGCCGGGCTCGCCCATGAGCGCCGGCACGTAGAGCTTGCCGACGGCGTGGTGGAGCACGACCAGCAGGATGCACGCGCCCTTGGCGACGTCGGCCCAGACCTGACGGTCGGGCTGACGGTCGGGCTGACGGTCGGGCTGCCGGGGGGCCGGGGGCGCCGCGGTCACGCGAGGTCGGCCGGCACGGCCAGCGTGGTCTCGACGGTCCGGCCCCGCAGGACGGCCCGGCCGTGGCGCCGCCACCGCGCGCCCTCGTCGCCGCCCGCGGCCTCGACGGTCTCCCACGAGGTCAGCAGCCCGCCGTCGACCTCCTTGGCCAGCTCGGTGAGGCGGGCGGCGGCGTTGACCGCGTCACCGATCACCGTGTACTCCAGCCGGTCGGTCGTGCCGACGTTGCCGGCCACCGTCTCGCCGGTGTAGACGCCGATGCCGGCCGCGACGTCGGTCTGCTCCTCGGCCAGCCGCTGCGCCATCGCGCGCCCGGCAGCCAGGGCGCGCGCGGCGTGGTCGGGCAGCTCGACCGGGGCGCCGAAGACGGCCAGCACCGCGTCGCCCATGAACTTGTTGACGAAGCCGCCGTGGGCGCCGACCTCGTCGACGACCACGGAGAAGAAGCGGTTGAGCACGTCGACCACCTCGGCCGGCTCGCGGTCGGCGGCCATGGAGGTCGAGCCGACGAGGTCGACGAAGAGCACGGTGACCACGCGCGAGGCCCCGCCCAGCTCGAGGTCGCCCGCCGCCGCGGCCTCGGCGACGTCGCGCCCGACGTGGCGGCCGAAGACGTCGCGCAGGTGCTCGCGCTCGCGCAGCCCGTCGGCCATCTCGTTGAAGCCGGCCTGGAGCAGGCCCAGCTCGCTGCCGTCGTAGACCGGCACCCGCTGCGATAGGTCGCCGGTGCGGACCTGGGCGATGGCGCGGCGCACCGACTCGATGGGGGCCACCACCGAGCGGGCGTTGAGCACGGTGACCAGCAGGCCGAAGACGAGGACCACCCCGCCCAGCACCAGCACCTCGACGGCCAGCCGGGTGGTGGAGACCCCGTCGGTGAGGGCCAGCACGGCCGCGACCATCAGGCCGACGACCGGGGCGCCGGTGCCGAGCAGCCAGAAGGTGAGCAGCCGGCCGCCGACCCCCAGGCCGCGCGGGCGCCGCGCGGAGGTGTCGCCGGTGAGGGCGCGCGCCGCGATCGGGCGCAGCGTGAACTCGGTGAGCAGGTAGGCCACCGCGCACACCACCAGCCCGGCGATGGCCACGGTCAGGCCCGTGCTCACCGCCCGCGAGGGCTGCAGCAGCGCCGAGAGGAGGGTGAAGAGCGCCGCCGCGGCCAGCCAGAGCCCCGCCTGGAGCAGGGTCAGGCGCAGCGGCACCCGCAGCGTGCGGAGCCGGTCGCGCGGGGTGGGCTCCTCGCCGCGGGTGGCCCAGCGCAGGGCCTTGAGGGTGCCGCGGGTGCCCCGGACCGCCCCGAGCACGAGCGCGAGGCCGACGTAGACCGGGATGGCGATGAAGAGCGCGAGGGCCATGTCGGCCTCCGGCGTCTCCTGGGCGAAGACGAAGGTCGACAGGACGACCACCACGCCCGCGCCGATGCTGTGGGTGGTGAGCAGGATGACGGTGAGCAGCAGCTGCATCCGCACCCGCAGCGCCCGCAGGCTCTGGTCGGCCGGGCCCAGCAGCCACGACCCGAACGGGTTGCGGGCGGCCTGGACGGTGCCGGCGGTCCCAGGGCTCACTCCAGCCACCTCCGTCCGGCCTCCGTGGGGGCCGTCGTCGACGGCCGTGCTCGGGCCCAGTGTGCCGCACCCGCGGGGCGCGGCTCAGCCGAACCCGCAGGTCACAGCGCCCAGCCCACGCCCGTCAGCTCCTCGGAGACGTCCCACAGCCGTCGGGCCGCGCCGTCGTCGGCCGCCTCCAGCGAGCGCGAGGCCGGTGCGGGGGCGCCGCGGAGCCCGCCGAGCCGCGACGGACCGACGTAGGTGCCGCCGACGAGGTCGTAGGTCGCCGCCATCACCGAGGGGCGGGCCCCCTCCTCGGCACTGGTCGCGACGACGCGGTTGCCCACCGCCATCAGGGTGTTCATCAGCGGCACGGCGTGGTGCGACTGGAGGTTGGTCGCGGCGTAGCCCGGGTGCGCGGCGGTCGCGCGCACCGCGGAGCCGGACGCACCGAGGCGCCGCTGGAGCTCGGCGGTGAAGAGGAGGTTGGCCAGCTTGCTCTGCTGGTAGGCCCGCCCCGGCGAGTAGGAGCGCTCCAGGAAGAGGTCGTCGAAGTCCAGCGGCGGGCCCTTGTGCAGCGCCGAGGACACCGACACCACCCGGTCGGCCACGTGGGGCAGCAGCAGGTTGACCAGCGCGAAGTGGCCCAGGTGGTTGGTGCCGAGCTGGAGCTCGAAGCCGTCGACCGTGCGGCCCTGCGGCACCATCATGATCCCGGCGTTGGCGACCACGCCGTGCAGCGGACGCTCCCAGCCCTCGGCCAGGGCCCGCACCGAGGCCAGGTCGGCCAGGTCGAGCGCGGCGACCTCCACCGACCCCCGGCCGGCGCCGCCGAGGCCGCCGCGGACCTCCTCGGCCGCGGCCCGCCCCTTGGCGGCGTCGCGGGCGGTCATGACCACGTGGGCGCCGGCGGCCGCCAGCATCCGGGAGGTCTCCAGGCCGAGCCCGGAGTTGGCGCCGGTCACCAGCCAGGTGCGGTCGGTCTGGTCGGGCACGAGGAAGTCGCTCATGGGTCCCAGCCTAGGAAGCCGACCTGGCGGCCCGCTCGCGCCGCGTCGCGGCGTGGGCCAGCGCGTCGTCCCACGAGCCGCCCCGCACCACCTGGGCGCGGTACTTCATGATCTCCGCCGGGGCGTCGACCGCCAGCGCGCCGATCAGCCGGTCGCCGCGGCGGTAGAGCGCCACCCAGCGTCCGGCCGCGGTCGGGTCGCCGTCGACGACGAGCACCTCGTCGGCCACCGGCGAGCCGATCATCTGGATCCGCACGTCGTACCAGTCGGACCAGAAGAAGGGCACCGTCGCGTACGCCGCCGCGGCGGCCGGGTCGAGCGCGTTGCGCGCGGCCGCGGCCCCCTGGTCGGCGGCCCCGGTCCAGTTCTCCAGCCGCTGGGTCTCCCCCATCGTGGCGTTGGGCCAGCGCACGACGTCGCCCGCGGCCCAGACCCCGGGGGCGCCGGCCCACAGCGTCTCGTCGCAGACGACGCCGTCGTCGAGGCGCAGCCCGGAGCCCTCCAGCCAGCCGGTGGCGGGCACGACCCCGATGCCGACGACCACCAGGTCGGCCGGCAGCACCGTGCCGTCGTCGAGCACGACCCGCTCCACCCGGCCCGAGCCGTCGCCCTCGACCGAGGCGACGCCGACGCCGGTGAGCAGGCGGGTGCCGTGGCGCTCGTGGATGGCGGCGACGTGGGCGCCCAGGTCCGCGCCCACGGCCCGCACCAGCGGCGTGGGCCGGGCCTCCACCACGGTGACGTCGAGGCCCCGCCCCCGGGCCGCGGAGGCGACCTCGGAGCCGATGAACCCCGCGCCCACCACGACCGTGCGTGCCCGCGCCTCGAGGGCGCGCCGCACCACGCGCGCGTCGTCGAGGGTGCGCAGCGGGTGCACGCCGTCGAGGTGGTCGGTGCCGGGCAGGCGCCGCGCCGTCGACCCGGTGGCGAGCACCACGGCGTCGTAGGCCACCTCGCGCCCGCCGACGTGGACGACGCGCGCGGCGGTGTCGAGCGCGGTGGCCGGCCGGCCGAGCAGCAGCTCGACCCCGAGCTCCTCGCGCAGGTGGCCCTCCTCGCGCAGGAAGGGTGCTGCGGGCTCCGCCCCGGGGCCGTCCCCGAGGTGCGCCTTGGACAGCGGCGGGCGGTCGTAGGGCAGGTGCTCCTCGGCGCCGACCAGCGTGATCGACCCGGCGAACCCCGCCTTGCGGGCCGACTCGACCGCGCGCAGCCCGGCGAGCGAGGCGCCGACCACGACCAGTCGGCCGGTGGCGGGGTCCGGCGGCGCGCCGCGGTCGGGCGTCGGCCCCGGAGCGGTCACTGGAGTCGCAGCGCCCCGGTGGGGCAGCTGGCCACTGCCTCCTCGACGTCGGAGACGTCCTCGGGAGCGACCTCGGCCTGGAGCACGGTGAGGTTGCCGTTGTCCTCGAGCTGGAAGTGGTGGGGGGCCAGCGACTCGCACATGCCGATGCCCTCGCAGCGGTCGTAGTCGACGGTGATCTTCATGGGCGCACCTCGGGGCTCGGGGTCGTGGGGGGACGGCCGGTCGGGGCGACCGGCCCGCTCGCACGATGGCAGACCGCGCCCGGCCACCGCGGCACCTGTGGCGAAGGTCACGGCACGTGTCGCGGGCGACGTCGGAGTCACCCTTCTGTGGGAGATACCGGCCCGCGCCCCGTGGCACGGTGGAGGAGAGGCCGGACCTTCCGCCTCGCGATCGGAGGACCGATGACCGACCAGGCCAAGACCCCCGCAGGCAACCGGGCACGGTGGCTGGTGCCCGCCGCCGTGCTCGTGCTGCTCGTGGTCGTGGGCGGCGTCATCCTGCTCATCGGGCTGCTGCAGGGCGACGACACCGACCTCGACCCGCCCACGCCCGTCGAGGAGCAGAGCAGCTCGGCGCTCGCCGTCCCGGTGGGCCCCGTCATGGTCGGCTGAGGCCCCGCGGCGCGGTCAGCGGTCGCCGCGGGCCAGCCTGGTCGGGAGTTCGGCGCCCCCCGGCGGGCTGCGTGAGCCCCGCCTGACCGACTCGGCCGCCGCGGCGACCGCTGCTCCGAGCATCCCTCGCGCCGCACCCGCACCGTCCCACCCGCGCGGGTGGGAGCGGACCGCGCCGCTGCACGTCGAGCAGCCTCGCGGACCGGTGTCCGCGGGCCCGTTCACCCCCGCGGGTGGACGCTGCGGCGCGCCCGGGAGGGAGAGTCGAGGAGGCCACCCTGGCATCCCACGGAAGGCGGCCCATGGACACCTCCATCACGCTCACCGTCGACGGCAGCGAGCACACGCTCGACGTCGACACCCGCACGACGCTGCTCGACGCCCTGCGCGAGCGGGTCGGCGCGACCGCCCCCAAGAAGGGGTGCGACCACGGCCAGTGCGGCTCGTGCACCGTGCTCCTCGAGGGGCGTCGCCACCTCACCTGCCTGGCCCTCGCGGTGGCCCACGACGGCGACGAGATCGTCACCGCCGCCGGGCTCACCGGCTCCGCGGCCGATCCGGGCTCCCGCGGGGAGGGCGCGCTGCACCCCGTGCAGCAGGCCTTCCTCGACCACGACGGCTACCAGTGCGGCTACTGCACCCCCGGCCAGATCTGCTCCGCCGTCGGCGTGCTCGACGAGGCGAAGCAGGGCCACCCCAGCCACGTGACCGACGACCTCGAGGTCGGCGGCGGCGTCGAGCTGACCGACGAGGAGATCCGCGAGCGCATGAGCGGCAACCTGTGCCGCTGCGGCGCCTACGTCGGCATCCTCGACGCCGTGCGCCAGGCCGCGGGCCGGACCGCCGGCCAGGGCGTCGACCCCGCCCGCCACACCCACGACCACGAGACGGAGGGCGTCCGGTGAAGGAGCTCACCTACGTCCGCGCCGACGACGCCGCCTCCGCGGTCGCCACCGTCAGCGCCGACCCCCACGCCCGCTTCCTCGGCGGCGGCACCAACCTGGTCGACCACCTCAAGCTGGGGGTGGCGACCCCCTCGACCCTGGTCGACGTCAGCCGGCTGCCCCTCGACACCGTCGAGGTCCTCGAGGGCGACCGCGGCGGGCTGCGCATCGGCGCCAACGTGCGCAACAGCGACCTCGCCGCCCACCCGGTGGTCCGCAGCACCTTCCCGGCGCTCTCGCGCTCGCTGCTCGCGGGCGCCTCGGGCCAGATCCGCAACCAGGCCACCACGGGCGGCAACCTGCTGCAGCGCACCCGCTGCGTCTACTTCCAGGACGTCACCACGCCGTGCAACAAGCGCGAGCCCGGCTCGGGCTGCTCGGCGCTGGAGGGCTACGGGCGCTACAACGCCATCCTCGGCACGAGCGCCGACTGCGTCGCCACCCACCCCTCCGACATGGCCGTGGGCCTGGCCGCCCTCGACGCCGACGTCGTCGTGCTCGGCCCCGACGGGGAGCGGCGCGTGCCGCTCGCCGACCTGCACCGACTGCCCGGTCACCACCCCGAGGACGACACCACCCTGGCCCACGGGGAGCTGGTCACGGCCGTCGAGCTGCGCGGCAGCGAGCTGACGCGGCACTCGACGTACTACAAGGCGCGCGACCGCGCGTCCTACGCCTTCGCCCTGGTCTCGGTGGCCGGCGCGCTGGAGCTCGACGGCGACGTCGTGCGCGACGTGCGCATCGCCTGGGGCGGCGTGGCCCACAAGCCGTGGCGCGCCACGGTGGCCGAGCAGGCCCTGCGCGGCGAGGTCTACAGCGAGGACGCCGTGCGCGCCGCCGCGGCCGAGGAGCTGCGCGCGGCCGAGACCGGCGACGACAACGCGTTCAAGGTCGCCATGGTCCGCAACGCCACCGCGCTGGTGATGCACCAGCTCGCGTCGAAGCAGCAGGGAGGCACCCGATGACCCAGCAGGCCACCCCCATCGAGGCACGCTCGATGGGCACCCACCTCGACCGCGCCGACGGCCGGGAGAAGGTCACCGGCCATGCCCGCTACGCGATGGAGCACGGCGCCGACGACGGCGTCGAGGCCCCGCTCACCGCCTGGCTCGTGCAGTCGACGATCGCCCGCGGCCGCGTCGTGCGCGTCGACCCCGCCGCCGCGCTCGCCCACCCCGGCGTCGTGAGCGTGCTCGACCACGAGTCGGCGCCGCGCCTGGCCGACACCGAGGACCGCGAGCTGGCGGTGCTCCAGGACGACCGGGTCGGGCTGCGCGGCCAGATCGTCGCGGTCGTGCTCGCCGAGACCCCCGAGGCCGCCCGCGAGGGTGCCCGCCTGGTGCACGTCGCCTACGACGAGGAGCCCCACCGGGCCTCCCTCGAGGGCGCTGAGACCTACGCCCCCGAGTCGGTCAACGCCGGCCACGAGACCGACTGGGCCGACGGCGACGTCGCGGCCGCCTTCGCCGGGGCCGCGGTGGTCGTCGACCAGCGCTACTCCACCCCCCACGAGCACAACAGCCCGATGGAGCCCCACGCCGCCACGGCGCTGTGGGACGGCGAGCGGCTGACGCTGTGGGACTCCACCCAGGCCGTCCACGCGGTCGCCACGACCTTCGCGCCGATGCTCGGCCTCGAGGCCTCGCAGATCACCGTGCGGGCGCCCTACGTCGGCGGCGGCTTCGGGAGCAAGGGCCTGCCCCACGCCCCCGAGATGGCGGCCGTCCTGGCCGCGCTGTCGGTGCCGGGCCGGCCGGTCAAGCTGGCGGTGACCCGCCAGCAGATGTTCGCGCTCACCGGCTACCGCACCGAGACGGTCTCCCACGTGCGCCTGGCCGCCGAGCCCGACGGGCGGCTGCTGGGCATCGAGCAGCACGCGGTGAGCCAGACCTCGGCGATCAAGGAGTTCACCGAGCAGACCGCCACCGCGGCCCGCATGATGTACGCCGCGCCCGCGCGCGCGACGACCCACCGCGTCGCCGCGCTCGACGTGGCGGTGCCGTCCTGGATGCGCGCGCCCGGCGAGATGCCCGGCATGTTCGCCCAGGAGGTCGCCATGGACGAGCTGGCCTTCGCCTGCGAGGTCGACCCGATCGAGCTGCGCGTGCGCAACGAGCCCGACGTCGACCCCGAGACGGGCAACCCGTGGAACAACCGCCGCCTGGTGGAGTGCCTCGAGCGCGGCGCCGGGCGCTTCGGCTGGGCCGGTCGCCCGTCGGCTCCCGGCACCGTGCAGGACGGCGACTGGTGGGTCGGCACCGGCGTGGCCGCGGCGACGTACCCGACGCTGTGGATGCCGGGCAACACCGCACGCGTGGAGTCGCTCGGGGGCGGCCGCTACGCCGTGTCGATCGGCGCCGTCGACCTCGGCACCGGCGCCCGCACGGTGCTGGTGCAGATCGCCGCCGACGCCCTGGGCGTCGACCCCGCCGCGGTCGACCTCCACATCGGCGACACCGACCAGCCCGCGGCCACGGTGGCCGGCGGGTCGGCCGGCACCGGGTCGTGGGGCACCGCGATCGTGCAGACCGTGCAGCAGCTGCGCGCCGACCACGGCGAGCACCCCGACGCCGGGGTGGCCTCGACCGCGACGGCCGAGGCCTACCCCGACATGGACCGCTACGCGCTGCACTCCTTCGGTGCGGTCTTCGCGGAGGTCCGCGTCCACCGCTGGACCGGCGAGCTGCGCGCGCCGCGGCTGCTGGGGGTCTACTCCTCGGGTCGGGTGATCAACCCGATGACCGCCCGCTCGCAGTTCTACGGCGGCCTGGTCATGGGCCTCTCGGGCGCGCTCTTCGAGGAGTCGGTGCGCGACCCGCGCTTCGGTCACGTCGTCACCCAGGACCTCGCGACCTACCACGTGGCCTCGCACGCCGACGTGCACGGCATCGAGGTCGAGTGGCTCGCCGACGACACCGACACCCTCGCCACGCCCTTCGGGGGGCGGGGCATCGGCGAGATCGGCATCGTCGGCACCGCGGCGGCCGTCGCCAACGCCGCCTGGCACGCCACCGGCATCCGCGTGCGCGACCTGCCGGTCACCGCCGACCGCTTCGTGCGCTGAGACGGGCGCCGGGGGTCACCAGCTGGACGTGGTGATCCCCGGCAGCTCGCCGCGGAGGGCCAGCGCCCGGAAGGTGATCCGCGAGACCCCCGCCTTGCGCAGGTAGCCACGCGGGCGACCGTCGACCTGGTCGCGGTTGCGCACGCGCACCGGGCAGGAGTCGCGCGGCAGGCGCGAGAGGGCGCGCACGGCGTCGGCCAGCTCCGCGGAGCCCGGCTCGGCCCGGCGCACCCGCTCCTTGAGGGCGGCGCGCCTCCCGGCGTACCGCTCGACGGTGCGCCGGCGGCGGGCGTCGGCGGCGATCTTCGCGGTCGTGGCCACCTCAGCGCTCCTCGCGGAAGGCCACGTGACGGCGCACGCGGGGGTCGTACTTGCTCAGCTCGAGCCGGTCGGGGTCGTTGCGCCGGTTCTTGCGGGTGACGTAGGTGTAGCCGGTGCCCGCGGTGGAGCGGAGCTTGACGACCGGGCGGATGTCGCTGCCGCGCGCCATCAGAGCCTCCCGCCCCGGCGCTGGATGTCGGCGACGACCGACTCGATGCCGCGCGCGTCGACGACCTTGATGCCGCGCGCGCTGAGCCCCAGCGTGACGGTGCGGCCCAGGCTCGGCACCCGGTAGCGCTTCTTCTGGACGTTGACGTCGAAGCGCCGGTTGGTGCGTCGGTGCGAGTGCGACACGTGGTGGCCGAAGCCGGGCTGTCGCCCGGTGACCTGGCAGGTGCGGGACACGGGTCCTCCTGATGATGGGTTAGGATGAGAACGATTCTCATTCTAACCACCTCAGGAGGTCCCGTTGAGACCCGGCATCCACCCGACCTACGACCTGGTCGCCTTCCGTGACCGCTCCACCGGCGACGTCGTGCTCACGCGCTCGACGCTGGTCGAGCGCGCAGCGGGCGAGGGCGGCACCGTCGAGGTCGACGGCGCGACCTACCCCGTGGTCGACGTCGACGTGAGCAGCGCCAGCCACCCCTTCTGGACCGGCAAGGGGCGCGTGCTCGACAGCGAGGGCCGTGTCGAGGCCTTCCAGCGCCGCTACGGCGCTCGCGCCGGAGGGGGGCGGTCGTCGTGAGGACACCCGTCGTCCTGGTCACGGGCGTCTCTCCCGACGCGATGGACGCGACCCTGGTGAGCCTGCAGTGGGACCTGCCGCAGGCCGTCGCCGTGCGCCACCACATCGACGTCGAGCGGCAGCTGCTGACCCGGGTGGTCAGCGACGTCACCGGCGTGCTCGACCGCGCCGAGGTCGACCTCGAGCACGCCTGCGTGAGCTGCGCGCTGCGCGAGGACGTCGTGCCGACCATCGAGCGGCTGGCCCGCGACGGGCGCTGGGGCACCGTCGTCGCGCACCTGCCGGTCGGTGCCGACGCCGCGCAGGTGTGCCACGTGCTGACCTGGGACGCCCGCCTGGCCCGCCACCTGCGCGTCGCCGGGGTCGTGACCGCCGTCGCCGGCCCCACCGTGGTCGACGACCTGCTCGGCGACGCACTGATGGCCGAGCGCGGCGTCGCGACGTCCCACGAGGACGAGCGCGGCGTCGGCGAGGTCGCCTCGGGCATGGTCGAGCACGCCGACGTCGTCGTGGTCACCGGCGAGCGCGAGCCCGCGGGCCTGGCCCTGCTGCGCACGCTGGCCCGGCCGGGCGCCCGCGTCGTCGCAGGCCCCGAGCTGCTCGACGGCGCGCTGGTCGCGGACGGGCTGCACGACCACGCCGCGACCACCGCCTGGGCCTCGCCCTACCGCACCCAGGACGTGCCCTCCCCCGACGTTCCCGACGTGTGGCAGGTCGACCTGCGCTCCGACCGTGCCTTCCACCCCGACCGACTGCTGGAGGGCCTCGAGGACCTCGGCAGCGGGCGCCACCGCTCGCGCGGCTGCTTCTGGCTGCCCACCCGCCCCGGGCGAGCGCTGGAGTGGGACGGCGCCGGCGGCCAGCTCAGCATCGGCGCCGGCGAGTCGTGGGGCCGTCGCCCCGCGCAGACCCGCCTGGTGCTCACCGGCGTCGGCGCGCGGCCCGACCACCTCGAGGAGGCCTTCGAGGCCCTGCTGATGACCACCGCCGAGGAGGCCTCCGGGCAGTCGTGGCGGCGCCCGGTCGACGGCTTCGAGCCGTGGCTGGGCCCCGTGAGGGAGATCGCCTGATGGCCGTGCCGAAGCGCCGCACCTCGCGCAGCAACACCCGTCACCGCCGCTCGCAGTGGAAGGCGACCCCTCCCGCCCTCGTGCCGGTCACGGTCGCTGGCGAGGAGCACCTCGTGCCCCGGCGCCTGCTCCGCGCGGTCGAGCGCGGCTTGGTCGACCCCGCCACCGGCGCCCCCACCCGCGCCCGCGCCCGCACCCCGGGAGGAGGTGACCGATGAAGGTCCGCAACTCGCTGCGCTCGCTGAAGCAGCAGCCCGGGTCGCAGGTCGTCCGCCGCCGCGGCCGCACCTACGTGATCAACAAGCAGAACCCCCGCCTCAAGGCGCGCCAGGGCTGAGCCGCTCCGGCGCCTGGCGACCCTCGAAGGTCGGGCGCTGCTTGGCCAGGAACGACGCCACCGCGCCGGCGTGGTCGGCCGTGGCGCCGAGGCGCACCTGCGCGGCCGCCTCGGCCGCGAGGGTCTCGGCCAGCGGTCGGCCCGCGGCGGCGTCGGCGAGCAGCCGCTTGGACTCGGCGTACGCCGCCGTGGGGCCGGCCGCCAGCCGCCGCGCCAGGGCGGTCGCCTCCTCGAGCAGCGCGTCGGGCTCGACGACGCGGCCGCCCAGGCCCCAGGCCACGGCCTCGTCGGGCCCGAAGGGCTGGGCCAGCAGCACGAGCTCGCGGGCGCGCTGCTCGCCGACCGCGCGCACGAGCGTGGTCGACAGGCCCGAGTCGCAGGTCAGGCCGATCCCGGAGAAGGCCGTGCCGAGGCGGGCCGTGGTACTCCACAGCCGCAGGTCGCAGGCCAGGGCCAGCCCCAGGCCCGCCCCGACGCAGGGGCCGGCCACGGCCGCCACGACCGGCTTGGGCATGGTGGCCAGCGCGGTCACGACCGGGTTGTAGTGCTCGGTGACGGTGTCGAAGGCCGGACCCTCGGCCAGCGCGGCGGCGTGCTCGGCGAGGTCCTGGCCGACGCAGAAGGCCTCCGGGCCACCGGTGAGCACCACGGCCCTGACCCCCTCGTCGGCGGCGACCTCGCCCAGCGCCTCGCGCAGCGCGACCTTGAGCGCGAGGTCGAGGGCGTTGCGCTGGGCGGGCCGGTCGAGCACGACGGTCGCGACGGCGCCGTCGCGCTCCAGGCGCAGGGGGTGCATGGCGGGCTCCTCGGTGGTGGGTCCACGACCGTCCGGTCGGTGGCCGGCGGCCGGCCGACGACGCTGCCACGCCGTACGGCTCGGCGCAACGCGGACCGGTCGCCGACCGGTCCCCGGCCGGGCCGTCAATCCGCTGGCGACTGTCGGTGCCGCGCGCGATGATTCTCGGCGTCGACCCGGGTCCACCTCGCGTCGGCACCCGAGGAGAGGACCCCATGGACGAGATGATCCGCGCCACCGGCCTGGTGAAGCGCTACAAGGAGGTCGAGGCCCTGCGCGGGCTCGACCTCTCCGTGCCGGAGGGCACCGTGCTGGCGCTGCTCGGGCCCAACGGCGCCGGCAAGACCACCGCGGTGCGCGTCCTGGCCACGCTGCTCAAGCCCGACGGCGGCAGCGCGCAGATCGCGGGCGTCGACGTGCTCGCCGACCCCGAGGGCGTGCGCTCGCGCATCGGCCTGTCGGGTCAGTACGCCGCGGTCGACGAGCACCTCACGGGCTACGAGAACCTCGAGATGGTCGGCCGGCTCTACGGCCTGGGTCGCGCCCGCGCCCGCACCCGTGCGCGCGAGCTGCTCGAGCGCTTCGACCTCGCCGACGCCGGCGACCGGCCCTCGAAGACCTACTCCGGCGGCATGCGCCGCCGCCTCGACCTGGCCGGCGCCCTCGTCGCCGAGCCGCCCGTGCTCATCCTCGACGAGCCGACCACCGGGCTCGACCCCCGCAGCCGGCAGCAGATGTGGGACGTCATCCGCGAGCTGGTCGCCTCCGGCGCCACCCTGCTGCTGACGACGCAGTACCTCGAGGAGGCCGACCGCCTCGCCGACGACATCGTCGTCATCGACCACGGCAACGCCATCGCCCGCGGCACGGCCGACGAGCTCAAGGCCCAGACCGGCGGGGAGCGGATCGAGATCGTGCTGCGCGACGCCGCCGACCGCGAGACGGCCCAGCGGGTGCTCGAGCGGGTCGCCGTCGGCGGCGTCTCGGTCGGCGACAACGGTCGGGCCCTCACCGCGGCCGTCGACCGCGGCGCGTCCGCGCTGCTGGAGGTGCTGCGCGACTTCGAGGAGCACCGCGTGGAGGTGCTCGACGTCGGGCTGCGCCGGCCCACCCTCGACGACGTCTTCCTGACCCTCACCGGTCACGCCACCTCGGCCACGCCCGGCTCGCCGGCCGCGACCGACGACTCCCCGACCCCCACGGAGGCCCTCCGATGAGCACCATGACGCGCGCCGCCACCGACGGCTGGGTGGTCGCCAAGCGCAACCTGATCAAGATCAAGCGGGTGCCCGAGGTGCTCGTCTTCGTGCTGATCTCGCCGATCATGTTCGTGCTGCTCTTCGCCTACGTCTTCGGCGGCGCCATCTCCCCCGAGGGCGTGGACTACAAGGAGTTCCTGGTGCCGGGCATCTTCGCCCAGACCGTGGTCTTCGGCGCCACGTTCACCGGCGCCGGCCTGGCCGAGGACATGCAGAAGGGCATCATCGACCGCTTCCGCTCGCTGCCGATGTCGTCGTCGGCGGTGCTCGTGGGCCGCACGACCTCCGACGTCGTCTACAACGTGCTGTCGGTGGTCATCATGTCGCTGACCGGCCTGCTCGTGGGCTGGCGCATCCGCGACGGGGTCGTCGACGCGCTGCTCGCCTTTGGCCTGCTGCTGCTCTTCGCCTACGCGATCAGCTGGGTGATGGCCTGGGTCGGCCTGCTCGTGCCGAGCGTCGAGGTCATCAACAACGCCTCGTTCATCGTCATCATGCCGCTGACCTTCGTCTCCAACGCCTTCGTGCCCACCGAGAGCTTCGGCTCGGTGCTGCGCACGGTGGTCGAGTGGAACCCCGTGTCGACGCTGACCCAGGCCGTGCGCGAGCTCTTCGGCAACGTGCCGGCCACCGCCCCGCCCCAGGAGGCCTGGTCGATGCAGCACCCGGCCCTCTACACGCTGCTGTGGGTCCTGCTGATCCTGGTCGTCTTCGTGCCGCTCTCGGTGCGGCAGTACCGCCTCTCGACCAGCAAGTAGCGCCGTCGGGCCGGCCCTCGCGCGCCAGCGCCGCCGTACGATCCGCCGGCCCCAGCCCCAACCGGCACCACCCGTCACACCGGTCGGCCCGGACCCGCACCTGTCGGCCGACGCGTGGGCCGACAGGTGCGGGTTTCGCCAGCCAGCCGGTGAAACCCGCACCGCGGTCAGCCCTTGCTGGCCGCCACCGCGAGCCGGTCGACGAAGTCGTTCATCGGGTGGCCCGAGTGGCCCTTGACCCAGTGGAAGACGACGTCGCCGCGGGCCTCCACCGCGTCGACCAGCGGCTCCCACAGGTCGCGGTTGGCGACAGGCTTGCGGGCGGTGTTGGTCCAGCCGCGCTGGCGCCACCCCTTCCACCAGGCGTCGCGGAAGCAGTGGACGACGTAGGTCGAGTCGCTGACCACGACCAGCGGGCCCTCCAGGGCCAGCACGGCCTCGAGGGCGGCGCGGATCTCCATGCGCTGGTTGGTGCTGGGCCGTTCGGCGCCCGAGGCGTGCACCGCGGTGTCGAGGGCCCACGCCCACCCGCCCGGTCCGGGGTTGCCCGAGCAGGCCCCGTCGGTGAACACCTGGCGAGCGCCGGGCGGCGCGACCATGGCGGGCTTGGCGGGACGCCGGGCGCGGGCGGAGGACGGGCGGGAGGACGAGCGGGAGGACGAGCGGGAGGTGGTCGGCACGCCGGACACCCTGACACACCCCCCGGAAATGGTTTCGGGCGGCGGATCCGATGGATCCGCCGCCCGAAGCGCGTCTGTGGGTAGGCACCCCCTGAGCGCTACTCGTCTTGCGTGTCACCCGGTGCTGGTGAGAAGTCACCCGCGGTGGTGAAGATGAAGACAAGAGAAATATAACCCGACATCGGCCTCCGCACGAGCCCTCCCGGCACTTTCACCCCTGGGGGTGAGAGTAAAGGCGCGCCGCCCCTGGGGGCGCGGGCCACGAGGGGACCACGGTGGTCTGGTCCGCCCCGCGGAGCTTGGTCAGGCCACGTGGTCGGGCGAGGTCGACACCCCGCCCAGACCGTTCTGCATGCCCCAGGCCACCGCCTGGGGCCGCCGGGTGACGTCGATCTTGCGGTAGGCGCCACGCACGTAGGTCTTCACCGAGTTGATCGAGAGGTAGAGCTTCTTGCCGATCTCGACGTTGGTGTAGCCCTGCACGATCAGGGCGAGGATCTCGGCCTCCCGCGGAGTCAGCGAGAGCGCGGCGGTGGCGCTGTTGCCGCTGAGCGCGCCGTGGGGGGTGCGGTCGACCGGCCGGTGCTGACCGGCGGCGCCGGGCTGGCCGGGGCGCCCGGGCTGCTGGCGGTGGATGCGCTCGAGACCCGTGACCAGGTCGGCCGCGGGGAGGGCCTTGGAGAGCCGGCCGGGCGAGGCGGCGCCGGCGAGGTGCTGGGCCTGGTCGCGCCAGGTGAAGACCACGGCGCGGGCGCCGCCGACGTGCACGAGGCGCTGCAGGCTCTCGTGGTCGCTCTCGCGCAGGCCGACGGGCTCGTAGAGCACGACGTCGACCGAGCGCGGGTCGGCGAGGGCGTCGGCGAGGTCGACCAGCACGATGCGGTCGGAGTAGGGCTGGAGCAGGTGACGGACGCCCGGGGCGACGACGGCGTAGTCGTCGACGAGGGTGGCGCGGATGGGCGTGGAGACGATCACGGGCTCGAACCTACTGCCTGGAGTTTGCGCAGGTCAGCACCGCCCACGCGGCCCTCACCCATCTGAATGAGGTCCAGGATGACATATGGATGACACATCACGCACATCGTGCGTACGCCGTAAGCCTGTGCGACCTCTCCGAACGGACGGGTCCGCCGGTCCATACTGGGCCCGATGAGCGCGGCGGAGCACGAGCAGGCGGTGGCGCGCCGACGGGCGCGCACCCGGGGCCAGCTCGTCACGGCCGGGCGCTCGCTGGTGGCCGAGCGAGGGGTCTCCGGGCTGCGCGTGCAGGAGATCACCGAGCGCGCCGGCGTGGCCCTGGGGTCCTTCTACAACCACTTCGGCTCCAAGGACGACCTCGTCGCCACCATCGCCGCCGAGACGATGGCCGAGCTGGTGGCCTCCGCCGTGCACGGGCCCGACGACCCCGACACCGCCGATCCCGGCACCGCGGGCGAGGACCCTGCCGTCACCGCCGCGCGGGTCGTGCGCCGGGTGGTGCGGCTGCCCCTGGTCGACCCGGGGTTCGCGCGCCTGCTGGTCCACCTCAACCACGCCGACACCCCCGTCAACGGCTCGATGGCGCCCTACGCCCGTCGGCTGCTCGTCCACGGCATCGCGGCCGGCCGCTTCCGCTCACCCGACCCCGAGTCGACCGTCACCCACGTCGTGGGGGGTGCGGTCGCGATGATGCGACGCACCCTGGCCGGCGAGCGCGGCGAGGACGACGCCGTCACCGGGCTCGACCCGGAGGCGCTGCACGTGGCTGTGATGCTCCAGACGGTCGGCCTCGACCTCGACGACGCCCTCGCCGTCGCCGCCGGGGCTCAGCGCGAGGACTGATCCGGCAGGCGCAGCAGCGCCTCGGCCAGGGCGGTGCCGGAGAGCCACGCGCCCTCCACCTTCGACTGCGGCCCCCACCCGTCGCCGCAGACGCCGACCAGACCGCCCGGCACCTCCGCGAGCAGGCACGGCTCGGCCCGCTCCCCGGTCGGCTTGGCCAGCGACCAGCGGTGCACCAGCGTCGAGGCCGGCTCCGGGAGGTCGAGCAGTCGGCGCAGCGCCGCGACGAGCACCGGCCCGGCCGCAGCCGGGTCGTCGAGGTGCCGGGCGGCGAGCGCGGGCGTCGAGTGGGCGACCAGCACCGGGGCGTCGTCGCCGCGCCGGCGCCCGTCGTCGGCGATCCAGGCCACGTCGTCGTCGCCGTTGACGAAGGCGCCGTCGAAGGCGCCACCCGGGGCCGCGGAGTCCCAGGCGCGCTCGGGCCAACGGGCCACCAGCGCGATCACCGGCTCGGAGGGCCGGGTCAGCCGCGCTGCCACCGCGCCGTGGTCGCCCCCGAGCAGACGAGCCGCCTGCTCGTCGGGCATGGCCAGCACGACCGCGCCGGCCGGCGCGAGGTCGACCCCGTCGGCCACCACCCGCAGACCGTCGTCGCCCGACTCCACGCGCTCCACGGCGCCGCGGCGTACGTCGAGACCCTCGGCCAGGGCCTCGACCAGGCTGCGCATGCCGCCGGGGGTGCCCCAGCGCACCGGCCCCTCCTTGACGCTCGGGTCGGCGCCGGGCTCGAGCACCGAGAAGGTGTCGGTCCAGCGGTGGGCGAGACCCGCCACGCGCCAGGCCTCCACGACCTCGGCGAAGCGGCGGTCGGAGACGGTGAGGTAGGACGCCCCGGTGTCGACCGGCCGCCCCTCCAGGCGCTTGCTGGCCATGCGCCCGCCGATGCGGTGGCCGCGGTCGACGACCACGACCTCGCGCCCGGCGTCGTGGAGCGCGCGGGCGCAGGCGACGCCGGACAACCCGCCCCCCACCACGACGACGGGGCCCGCGACCGGGGTCGACGGGGCGGTCGGGTGGGTGGCAGCGGTGCTCATCACCCCACCCTGCTCCCCGACCGCGGCGCGCCCCTCACCCGCGAGGACCCGATCGGGAGCGCGGGCGTGCCAGGGTGGGTCCGTCGCGCACCGCCGCGCGGCACCCGAGCCCAGGAGCCCTCGTGAAGATCCTCGTCGTCCTCGTCGTCGTCGCCGCTGTCGCGTTCGCCGTGCTGTACCTGCTGCCCCGCATGCGTCGCTGACCCGGCGCTGACCCGGCGGGGCCCCTCGCGCCGAAACCCTCGTAAGTCGAGTAATCGAGTAGGGTTGAGGGTGAACGACCTACGAGGAGGCCCCCCATGCCCACCACGATCTCCGTCGTCGGCGGCGGCGCCAGCGGCGCCCTGACCGCCGCCCACCTGCTGCGCCGCGCCACCGACCCCGACCTGCGGGTCGTGCTCCACGAGCCCGCCCCCGTGCCGGCGCGTGGCGTGGCCTACCGCACCACCGACCGGCGCCACCTCCTCAACGTGCGCAGCCGCGACATGAGCGCGCTGCCCGACGAGCCGGGCCACCTCGTGGCCTGGGCCGAGCGCACCGGCCGGCCGAGCGACCCCGTGGGCTTCCTGCCGCGCGCGACCTGGGCCCACTACCTCACCGACGTGCTCGAGGAGAGCCGCCGCTCCTCGGTGGCCACCCTCGAGGTGCGCCGCGAGAGCGTCGTCGACGTCGCCCCCGCCAGCGGCGGGCGCTTCCTCGTGCGCGGCCGCGACGCCACCACCGAGGCCGACCGGGCGGTGCTGGCCTACGGCAACCTCGAGCCGCGCCCGCTGCGCACCGAGCAGGGCGCGGTGCCCGACGCGCCCTGGCACGTCGGCTCGGCGTGGGACGCCGCCGCCCTCGCCGCGCTGCCCCGGGACGCCACCGTCGTGCTGGTGGGCAGCGGGCTCACCGCGGTCGACGCCGCCCTGAGCCTGCTCGGCGACCACCCGGCGCGCCGGGTGGTGATGCTGAGCCGCACGGGCCTGCTGCCCCACTCCCACCTACCGTCGCCGTGCTCGACGAGCTGGGCCACCCCGATGCCGAGCGGCCCGCTCACCGCCGACGGCCTGGCCGCCCACGTGGTCGGCCAGATCGCGCGCGCCCGCCACCACGGCGTCTGTTGGCGCTCGGTCGTCGACGGCCTGCGCGGGGCGACCCAGCGCACCTGGACCCGCCTCGAGGGCTCCGAGCGGCGCTGCTTCCTCAGCCGCCACGCCCGGCACTGGGAGGTGCTGCGCCACCGCATGGCGCCCGGTGTGGCCGCGCGCATCAGGGGCTACGTCGACGCCGGGCGGCTGCAGGTCGTCGGCGGCGGGCTGGCCGGTGTCGAGGACCTCGGCACGCGGTGCCGGGTCACGCCCGGGGGTGGCGGCGAGTCCGTGGTCGCCGACGCGGTCGTCAACTGCACCGGCCCCACCACCGACCTCGACGCCACCACCTCGCCTCTGCTGGCCTCGCTGCGGCGGCGAGGTCTGGTCGTGGGCGACCCGCTCGGCCTCGGCGTGCGCTGCACGCCCGAGGGTGCGGTGCTGCGCGCCGACGGCGACCTCGTGCCGGGGCTCCACGTCGTCGGCCCGCCCCGCAAGGGTGCGCTGTGGGAGACCACCGCGGTGCCCGAGATCCGCTCACAGGCCGCCGAGCTGGCCGACCTGCTCCTGGCCGGCTGAGCGGGGGTCAGGCCCCGGGCACGATCCGCAGGTCGCGCACGGCGCCGTCGCCGAGCGCGGCGAGGGCCTCCTGGTAGGCCGGGGTGTCGTGCGCGGCGACGGCCGCCTCCACCGACTCGAACTCCACGAGCACCGAGCGCTGCTCGCGCCCGGCCTCGTAGACCTTCGCGGGCAGGCCGCGGGCCAGGAAGCGGCCGCCGGCGCCGACGATGGCGGGGCCGGCGAGCTCGGCGTAGGCCGCGAGCTTCTCGGGGTCGGTGATCTCGAGGTAGGTGCTGATCCAGTAGGCAGGCATGACCCCATGGTGGCGCACCGCCCCCCGCGGGCGTGGCCGCCCCTGGCAGGCTGGACGCGTGCGCACCGACTTCGACCCCCGCAGCGACGACACCAACACCTACGCCCTGCTGTCGTCCCTGGTCGTGCCCCGGCCCATCGCCTGGGTCGCCTCCCGCTCCGCCGACGGCGTCGGCAACCTGGCGCCCCACTCCTTCTTCACCGTCGTCTGCGCCGACCCGCCGGTGGTGGCCTTCGCCTCGATCGGCGACAAGGACACCCTGCGCAACGTCGTGGCGACCGGCGAGTTCACCGTCAGCGTGGCCACGCTGCCGCTGATGGACCAGGTCAACGACAGCAGCGCCCGCTTCGCCCCCGACCAGGACGAGGCCGCCGAGCTCGGCGTCGAGATGCGCCCGAGCACCGTCGTCGGCCCGCCCGCGGTCGCGGCCTCGCCCGCGGCGATCGAGTGCCGCCTGCACTCCACCGTCGACCTCGGGTCCTCGACCCTCGTGCTGGGCGAGGTCGTGTGGATCAGCGTCGAGGACGACGTCGTGGTCGACGGCCTGCCGTCCTACGACCGGATGCAGCCGGTCTCGCGCCTCGGCGGCCCCGACTGGGGCCTGCCCGGCCCCACGCGCGCCGTACGCCGCCCGGGCGACCCCTCCGAGATCGCCCGCTGACCCCCGGGCCGCTTCCCGCGCCGGCTCAGTCCGAGAGGCGGGAGCAGCCGTGCTCCACGCCCCACAGCACGGCCTGCGAACGGCTGGTCACGCCCATCTTGAGGTAGGCCGAGCGGATGTAGGTCTTCACCGAGTTGATGCTGAGGTAGAGCCGCCGGCTGATCTCGGCGTTGGACAGCCCGTCGCAGATCAGGCAGACGATCTCGTGCTCGCGCCCCGACAGGGCGCCGGGGAGCGGGGCCGGGTCGGCGCCGCCGGCAGCCGGCTCGTCGCGGCGCCGGGCCAGCCGCTCGACGGCGGCGACCAGCTCGGCCGGGTCGACCGAGACGGGCAGCACCTCGTCGGCCCCGAGCGAGCGCGCCCGGCGCAGGCCCCAGGGGCTGGTGTCGAAGCTCAGGGCGATCGACGGGCAGCTCAGGACCGCGTCGGCTTCCCGGTCGTCCAGCGAGGACGGCTCGAAGATGGCCACGTCGGGCGGGCGGGGCGAGACCGCGGGGGCCAGCGCGACCCGGCAGGCGTGGCGGCGCACGACGGTGTCGAGGCCGATGCGCAGCAGCGGGGGCAGCGCCACGGGGGCGAGCAGCACCGGCGCGACACGGTGCCCGGAAGCCGGGGAAGCCGGGGAAGCCATGGGGGACTCCGACCAGAGCGACTGCCGGGAGGGGTCGTGGTTGGGCCCCGGGCGGTCGGGACCACCCTAGCCAGAGGGGCGCCGGGGGCCCAGGGTCGCACGGCCCCGCCCGCCGGCCGAGCCGACCCGGCTGGGACCCTGGTGGCGTGAGCACCGCTGTCGCCGACCCGACCTCCCCGCTGCCCGAGGGCGCCGACGTGCGCCTGGTCGTCGTCGACATGGACGGCACCCTGCTCGACGGCAAGGGCCGGATCCCCGAGGACCTGTGGCCGCTGCTGGAGGCGATGCGCGAGCGCGGCGTCGTCTTCTCCCCCGCGAGCGGGCGGCAGTACGCCACGCTGGCGCGCCAGTTCGACCGGGCGCGCGAGGGCATGGTCTTCATCGCCGAGAACGGCAGCTACGTCGTGCGCGACGAGGCCGAGATCAGCTCCACCACCCTCGCGCCCGACGTCGTCGCGCGCCTCGTGCGCCGGGGCCGCGACCTCACCGCGCAGGGCCACGACCTGGGCATGGTGGTCTGCGGCAAGCGCGCGGCCTACGTCGAGCGCACCGACCGGGCCTTCCTCGACCACGTCGACCCCTACTACGCCTCCCTGGTCGAGCTCGACGACCTCGACACCGTCGAGGACGACGTGGTGAAGGTGGCCGTCTTCAGCTTCGCCGACCCCCAGGAGGGCACCGCGCCCGCGCTGGCCGACTTCGGCGAGACCCACCAGGTGGTCGTCTCCGGCGCCCACTGGGTCGACGTGATGCACCCCCGGGTCGACAAGGGCGTGGCCGTGCGCCGGCTCCAGGAGGAGCTCGGGGTCTCCGCCGAGCAGACGGTCGCCTTCGGCGACTACCTCAACGACCTGGAGATGCTCGACGCCGCGGGCCTGTCCTTCGCCATGGACAACGCCCACCCCGAGGTGCTGGCCCGGGCGCGCTACCGCGCCCCCTCCCACCTCGACCACGGCGTGATCACCACGCTGCGCCGCCTGCTCGGGCTCTGAGCCGGCGCTGCCGCCGGGCGGGGGCGCCTAGCTGAGCACGTCCTTGCGCTGGAAGAGCACGAAGGCCGCGGTGAGCAGCACCACCGAGTAGCCGATCGACCACAGCGCGCCGCTGGCCATGCCCGACCACTCCACGTCGCGCTGCAGGGCCTCGGCCCAGGCGAACTGCTCGTGGGTCGGCAGCGCCTCGCGCAGCCGCCCGAGCGGGCTGATGGTGTCGAGGATGTTGGAGACGATGGTGATCAGCACGGCACCGCCCACGGCCCCGAGCGGGGCGTCGGTGAGCACCCCGATGAGGACGGCCAGCGAGGAGACGAAGAGCAGGCTGACGAAGAGGTAGCCCACCGCGACCGCCAGGCGCAGCCCCGTCTCGGCCCAGGTCAGCTGCTCACCGGTGGGGCCCTGGTAGGCCTCGGTGCCGTAGGCGACCAGCCCCACCAGCATCGACCAGGCCGGCAGCAGCACGAGCGCGACCAGCGTGGTGGCCAGCGCGACGGTGAGCTTGACCCGCAGCAGCCGCCCCCGCGGCACCGGCGCGGCCAGCAGGTAGCGCAGCGTCGACCAGCTCGCCTCCGACGGCACGGCATCGCCGGCGAAGAGCGCCACCAGCACGACGAGCAGGAAGCCGGCCGAGGCGAACATCGCGAAGACCGCCAGGTTGGCCGGCCCCACCTGGGCCAGGTCGACGAACGACGTGCCGCCCTCGCTGTCGTCGGAGCCCAGCGCGAAGGCGCCCACCAGCAGCAGCGGCAGCACGACCAGGAACCCGAACGACAGCCGCGTACGCCGTCGCCGCAGCTGGCGCCGGACCTCCGCGCGCAGCGGCAGCGGACGGTGCGGGGTGGTCTGGTGGCTCATCGGCGTGCCTCCCCGGCGTCGGCGACCTGGGCGGGCTGGCCCTCGCCGACCAGGCTCATGAAGACCTCCTCGAGGTGGCGGCGCCCGTCGACGGCGGCGACGGGCACCCCCGCCTCGACCAGCCGCGCGACGAGCACGGGGCGCGAGGCGGTGCCGACGACGCGCACGCGTCCGTCGGGCTCGACGGCGGCCTGCTCGACGCCGCCGGGGCCACCGGGACCCGTGAGCGCCTCGACGGCGCGGGCCGGGTCGCCCTCGACGGTGACGAGGGTGGAGCCCGAGCGGTCGACGAGGTCGGCGACGGCACCCTCGAGCACCACCCGGCCGCGGTGCATGACCACGACGTGGCTGCAGGTCTGCTCGACCTCGGAGAGCAGGTGGCTGGAGACCACGACGGTGCGGCCCCCGGTGGCGTAGCGGGCCAGCACGCCGCGCAGGTTGCGGATCTGCGGCGGGTCGAGGCCGTTGGTGGGCTCGTCGAGCAGCAGCAGCTCGGGCAGGCCGAGCATGGCCTGGGCGATGCCCAGGCGCTGGCGCATGCCCTGGCTGTAGGAGCGCACGGGCCGCTCGGCGGCGACCCCGAGGTCGGCGATGGCCAGCGTCTCCTCGAGGTGCGCGGCGGCGGGGTCGTTGCCGGTGGCGGCCCAGTAGGCCAGCAGGTTGTCGCGACCCGAGAGGTGCGGCAGGAAGCCGGGGCCCTCGATGAGGGCGCCGACCCGCGCCAGCACCGGGGCGCCCGCGGTGACGCGGTGGCCGAGCACGTGCACGCTGCCGCCGTCGGCGCGGATCAGGCCGACGAGCATGCGCATGGTGGTGGTCTTGCCGGCGCCGTTGGGCCCCAGCAGGCCGACGACCTGGCCGCGCTCGGCGCGCCAGGAGGTGCCGTCGACGGCACGGAAGCCGTTGCTGTACTGCTTCACCAGCCCGTCGACGGCCAGCGGCACGTCGGCCAGCTCCGCGACCACGGGCGCCTCGCGGCGCCGCCGGCCGGCCAGCAGCGCCAGCGCGGCCGCCCCGAGCAGCAGCAGGCCCACCGCCACCACCAGCGGCGTGGGCGCCAGCCCGCCGGTGCCGGCCGTGCGCTCCGCGTCGACGCTCGGCACGACGACGCCGTCGCCGGCCAGCGACACGACGTAGGTGCGGCGGTCCTGGGGCACGGCGTAGGCCGCGTCGGTGCTGGAGACCACCACGCGCAGCGACTGCCCGGCCTCGACGCGGTAGGCCGACGTCGGCAGGGCCACCTCGACCTCGCGCGGGCGCCCCGGCGTGAGGCCCTCGAGGCGCACGGGCGAGACCAGCTGGCGCGGCAGGGTCGCGGCGCCGTCGGCCGAGACCACCCAGGCCGAGGCGAAGAGGGTGGCGTCGGTGGTCGAGGAGACCACCGAGAGCCGCACCCGCGGGCTGCCCACGACGGTGAGCGGCTCGTCGAGGGCCGGGGTGTCGAAGACCGCCGACTCCCCCGGCAGGGCCCCGAGCGCGTAGCCGGCGCCGGTCGACCCGGCGGCGCCCAGCAGCGGCCCGGTGCCGGGCAGCGACGTCAGCGCCGCGGGCTGCCCGCCGGGCGGCGAGAGCAGCGGCTGCGGGCCGTCGCCACGAGCGCCTGCCAGCGGGAGGGTGGTCGTGGTCTCCTCGCCGTACGCCGGGGCCGTGAGCTGCTCGGCCTCCTCCTCGCCGAAGGGCGAGGCCGGCAGCGAGAGGTCGAAGGCCTCGCCGGGGTCGGGCCCGCCGCGCAGGTGGTGGTCGAACCACGCCAGCGCCGGGTCGACCAGGTCGTCGGCCGACAGCGCCGTGCCGGAGGCGTCGTGGCCGCCGTCGATCCAGCGCACCGCGACCGGCGTGCCCCCGGCGGCGAGGCCGCGGGCGGTGGCGTCGGCCTGGTCGAGGCCGAAGAGGGAGTCCTGGAGGCCCTGCACGAGCAGCGTCGGCGCGGCGATCCGGTCGAGCACCGGCGCCGGGGAGGAGCGGCGCAGCAGCCGCAGGACCGCCTCGTCGGGTCGGCCCGTGGTGGCGGCCTCGTCGTAGAGCCGGCAGACCCGGGGGGCGAAGCGCCCGCACTGCGGGTCGACGCCCGGGGCCGCGGAGGCGGCCGAGGGGTCGAGACCCGCGGCCAGGCCGGATGCGAAGAAGAGCGAGGCCCAGCGCTGCTTGAGCACGCCGGGAGCGGTCGAGTCGTCCGCGGCGCTGCCGGAGAGCGCGCGCTGCGGGAAGAGCCCCTGCGACAGGTCGTGCCAGGTGATGGCGGGCACGATCGCGTCGACGCGGTCGTCGTAGGCCGCGGCCATCAGCGCCAGCGCCCCGCCGTAGGAGCCGCCGGCGATGCCGGCGCGGGGGTCGCCGGGGGCGTCGAGCAGCACGTCGTCGCGCTCGGCGAGCAGGTCGAGCAGCCGCGAGGCGTCGGCGACCTCGTAGTCCGGGGAGTCGAGGTGGATCAGGCCGCCGGAGTCGCCGAAGCCGCGCGCGGTCCAGGTCAGCACGACGTAGCCCTCGGCGGCCACCGAGCGGGCCTGGGCGGCGAGGTCGTCCTTGCTGCCGCCGAAGCCGTGGGCCAGCAGCACCGCGGCGCGGCGGCCCTCGTCGTCGGCGCCCGGGGCGCCCTCCTCGGGCGCGAAGACCGACACGTCGAGGGAGACCCGCTCCCCCGAGGGCTCCGGCCCCACCGCCACCTCGAGCTCCTGCTCGTCGACCGCGACGGCGTCCTCGCCGCCCAGGCCGGTCACCGCGGCCGTGCCCGCGCCGGCCACGACGAGCGCGGCGACGACGGCCGCGGCGAGGGCGGCCCGGCGGGGTCGAGCGGGCCGACGCATGCTGCATTCTTACCGCCACCGGCAAGGCGCGCCGCTAGTCTCCCCGGATGCGCGCCGTGACCTGCACCGACGGCGAGCTCGCCGTCGTCGACCTGCCCGACCCCGAGCCCGGACCCGGCCAGCTGCTCCTCGACGTGCGGCGCTGCGGCATCTGCGGCTCCGACCTGCACGCGCGCCACCACGGCGACGACCTCGCCGACGTGCTCGACCTCGTCGGCTACCCCCGCTTCATGCGCTCGGGCCAGCCCGGCGTCTTCGGCCACGAGCTGCTCGGCGAGGTCGCCGACCACGGCCCCCGCACCCGCGGTCGGCTGCGGCCCGGCACGCCCGTCGTCGCCGTGCCGCTGCTGCGGCGCGGCCGCGAGGTCGACGGGATCGGCCTGTCCCTCGCCGCCCCGGGCGCCTACGCCGAGCAGGTGGTGGTGCAGGAGTCGCTGGCGCTGCCGGTGCCCAACGGGCTCGACGCCGACGTCGCGGCGCTGACCGAGCCGATGGCCGTGGCCTGGCACGCCGTGGCCCGCGGGCAGGTGCGCCGGCGCGACACCGCCGTCGTGCTGGGCTGCGGCCCGGTCGGCCTCGCGGTCGTCACGGTGCTCAAGGCCCGCGGGGTGCGCCACGTCGTGGCCAGCGACCCCTCCCCCGGGCGGCGCGCCCTCGCCACCGCGTGCGGCGCCGACGTCGTGGTCGACCCGGCCGTGGCGTCGCCGTACGACACGGCGGTGCAGCGCGGCGCCTTCGCGACCCTGCCGGCCGCCTACAACGCCGCGATCGACGCCGTCGAGGGCCTGAGCCGGCTGCCGGTCGGCTGGTGGCACGGCTGGCGCGCGGCAGAGCGGGTCGGCGCCGCCACGCCGAAGGCGCCCGTGGTCTTCGAGTGCGTGGGCGTGCCCGGCATGCTCGACGGTGTGCTCGCCGGGGCCCCGCTCTTCTCCCGGGTGGTCGTGGTCGGCGTCTGCATGGGCCCCGACACGCTGCGCCCCTCGCTGGCGGTCAACAAGGAGCTCGACCTGCGCTTCGTGGTGGGCTACACGCCGCTGGAGTTCCGCGACACCCTGCACGCGCTGGGCGAGGGCGACCTCGACCCCTCGCCCATGCTCACCGGCCGGGTCGGCCTCGACGGCGTCGCCGGGGCCTTCGAGGCGCTGGGCGACCCCGAGCGCCACGCCAAGGTCCTCATCGACCCGTCCCTGGCCGGCACGCAGGTGCACGAGGTGGCCGGGGCGGGCGGCGCGGGCACGGGAGCCTAGGCGCCCGCGGGCTCCGGCTCCCCGGCCTCGGTCGCGCCGCGGCCGAAGCGCGCCTCGTGGTCGGCCACGACCGAGGCGGCGACGTCGCGCAGCTTGGTCTCGGTGCTGGCCGACATGCGGGTCAGGTAGGCGAACGCCGTCGGCTCGTCGATCTCGAGGCGGTGCATGAGCAGTCCCAGCGCGATCCCGATGACCTTCCGGCTGGTCAGGGCGGCGCTGAGGTTGCCGATCCGCTCGGCGTGACCCATCGCCAGCGCCGCGTGGGAGGCGAAGAGCTCGCTCATCTGCACGGTCTCGTCGGAGAGGGTGTCGGAGGAGAAGGAGTAGAGGTTGAGCGCGCCGAAGGTGCGGGCGTCGGAGTTGAGCCGCACCCCGAGCTGCGAGCGCAGCCCGAGCCGCACGGCGCCGGGGATGAAGGCCGGCCAGCGCTGCTCGTGACGGGCGTGCTCGACGCGCACGACGCCGTCGGACTCCAGGGCCTGCAGGCAGGGGCCCTGACCGGTGTCGTACTGGAGCTGGTCGAGCTCCACGACGACCTGGTCGGTCCACGCGCGGGTCTCGATGCGCCCACCACGGTGCGCGACGCTGATGCCCACGTGGTCGATGCCCGGCGTGGACTCGCAGGCCACCTCCGCGATCGTCGCGAGGGCGGCGTCGAGGTCCTGGGGCTGCTTGAGATCGGCGGAGGCCTGGGCGAGGGCTGCGGCGATGTCCATGTGGGCCAGCATGCGGTTCCGTCCGGGCGTGCGCCACCCCGGACGTCGAGATCCGCGTGGGGGCGCAGGGGACGGGGTCGCTGTTGGGCCCCGATCGAGCGAGCCGAATGCTAGCAACCCACCTCGACCGGGGCCCACCGGGTCGCCCTAGGGGTGGAACACCACCTTGACCATGCCGTCGGCCTTATCGCGGAACGAGCGGTACGCAGCCGGCGCCTCCTCCAGCGGCAGGTGGTGCGTGGCGAAGGTGTCCACGCCCAGCGGGTCGTCGTCGACGAGCAGCGGCAGCAGGTCGTCGGTCCAGCGCCTGACGTTGGCCTGGCCCATGCGCAGCTGGATCTGCTTGTCGAAGAGCGTCAGCAGCGGCATCGGGCTGGCGGCCCCGCCGTAGACGCCCGAGATCGAGACGGTGCCACCGCGGCGCACCGCGTCGATGGCGCTGGTGAGCGCGTCGAGCCGGTCGATGCCGACCCGCTTCATCAGCGGCCTGGCGAGCGCGTCGGGGAGCAGCCCGACGCCCTTGACGACCTTCTCGGCCACGGGGTTGCCGTGGGCCTCCATGCCGACCGCGTCGATGACCGCGTCGGCACCACGGCCCGCGGTGCGGTCGCGCACCTCGGTGGCCAGGTCGTCGACCCTGTCGATGTCGATGGTCTCCGCGCCCCGGCCGTGCACGCGCGCCAGCCGCTCGGGCACCCGGTCGGCGACGATCACGCGGTGGCCCTCGTGCAGGGCGATCCGCGCGGCCATGTCGCCGATGGGGCCGGCGCCGACCACGAGCAGCACCCCGTCGGGGGCGAGGTCGGCGTACCGCACGGCCTGGTAGGCGGTGGGCAGCACGTCGGAGAGGAAGAGGAACCGGTCGTCGGCGGGGCCCTGGGGCACCGTGACGGGCAGGAAGTCGGCGAACTGCACGCGCAGGTACTCCGCCTGTCCGCCCGGCACCTGCCCGTAGAGCTTGCTGTAGCCCAGGAAGCTCGCGCCGGTGCCCTGGTCGCGGTTCTGGGTGGTCTCGCACTGGCTGTGCAGGCCCTGGGTGCACATCCAGCAGGTGCCGCAGCAGATGTTGAAGGGCACGACGACACGGTCGCCGACCTTCAGGTCGCGGACCTCGGGGCCGACCTCCTCCACGACGCCCATCGGCTCGTGGCCCACGACGTCGCCGGGTGTCATGAAGGGGGCGAGCGGCTCGTAGAGGTGCAGGTCGGAGCCGCACAGCCCGGTGCTCGTCACCCGGATGACCGCGTCGGTGGGGTCGACGATGGTCGGGTCGGGCACGTCCTCGACGCGCATGTCGCGCACGCCCTGCCAGGTCACGGCCCTCATCGCACGCCTCCCTCGGTGCGGGCGGGTGCGGGGGTGCGGGGGACGGGACTCGTCATGGTGCCTCCTGGGTCGTCCGGTGGAGCGGTCACGACCCGGTTCCCCGTCGCGCCGGACGCATGCGGGGCCGGCCCGTGCAGCCGCGACTCGAGGTCGCGCAGGAAGCCCGCGAAGCCGCCCGGCGTGCGACCCCGGCGCCGCCCCGACGTCGTCACCCGCGGCCCGCCGACGGGCACGACGCCCCCCGCCCGCAGCGCGTCGACGAGCGCGGAGTCCTCGTGCTCGGCGGCGTCGGGGAAGCCCCCGGCGGCGAGGTAGGCGTCGAGGCGCACGCCGAGGTTGGCGCCGTGGACGTGGTCGCCGGGCTCGGGCGAGGTGTGGTGGGCGCGCCAGGCCCGGGCCAGGTGCTCCTCGACGTCGCGGGGGTCGGGCACGACCCGCCCCAGCACGAGCCGGGCGCCGTGCTCGGCCAGCCGCACCTGGGCGGCGAGCCAGTCGGCGGGCACGACCGTGTCGCCGTCCGTCGTGGCGACCCAGGTGGCGGCCGGCGGGGCGCCCAGCAGGGCCGCGCCGTGCCGTACCCCGGCGGCCCGGGCCGCGCCCACCCGGCCGGCGTCGAGGGCGACCGTGCGCACGCCGTGGGACCGTGCCACCTCGGCGGAGGCGTCGGTGCAGCGGTCGAGCACCACCAGCGTCAGCAGGCTCAGGGCCGGACGGGCCACGGCCAGCAGGGCCGAGGCCGCGGCGAGCGCCTCCAGGCAGCCGGGCAGCAGCTCCTCCTCGTCGTGCACCGGCACCACGACCAGGAGCGCGTCGAGCACCGTGCCCGCCTCAGGCACGAGGGTCGGGCAGCAGGTCGGTGGGGCCGATCACGAGGATCTCGACGTCGCGGTCGACCCAGGTGCCGAGCACCTCTCCCAGCCCCGCCGCGGCGACGACGCGATGGACGTCGGGGCCGTCGAGCACCCACCCCTCGACGCGGTGGCGCCAGTGGCACAGCACCAGGACGCCGTCGTCGGTGAGGCAGGCCCGCACCCGCTCGACCAGCCCCTCGAGGTCACGGGGGCTCAGGAAGTAGCCGGTCTCGGAGAGCACGACGAGGTCGAAGTCGCCCTCGGGCCACTCCCCCGGCACGACGGCGGCCTCGAGCCGCACGCCGTCCAGAAGCGCCAGGCGGTCGCGCGCGTGGCCCAGCGCCGCCGGGCTCGCGTCGAGCGCGACGAGCTCGCGGCAGCGCGGGGCCAGCTCGGCGGTGAGCGCCCCGGTCGAGCAGCCCACCTCCAGCCCCCGCAGGAAGGAGGCGCGGGGCAGCGCGGCCAGCAGCAGGGACCGCTTGCGCTGCTCGTACCACCGCCGGTCGGTGCCCCACGGGTCGGCGTCGCGGCGGTGCACCTGCTCGAGCGCCTCGTCGGTGGCGCCGGCCTCCACGAAGAGCTCCTCGGCGCCGGTGAAGTGGGCCAGGAAGCCGGGCGCCAGCAGCGCCTCGTCGCCGGGCGCGGCGGACAGCGGGGCGACCTGGCTGCGGTGGGCGGCCATCGCCCGGGCCTTGGCCTCCCGGGCCACCGGGGAGGGCCGCACGGCCCGCAGGTCGGACCAGGGCGCCAGGTCGGGCCGGCCCCAGTGCCAGAACCACACGGGGTACTCCAGCAGGCGGGCACCGGTGCGCACCACCGCCGCGGCGGCGGCCCGCCCGGCGGCCTCGTGGTCGGGGTGCTGGTCCCCGCGCCACGGGGCGACGACCACCGTGTCGCGGCCGTCGCCGACCAGCCCGACCAGGGCGGCGACCACCTCGTCCTCGTGCGCGGCCACGGCGCCGTCGGGCAGGCCCAGCAGCCACGGGGTCGAGCCCGGCGCCAGGGCGTCGACCGCGGCGCGGACCTCCTCGCGCCGCAGCCCCGCCAGCTCGGCGGGGGTGTGGGTGGGCGAGTCGGGGTGGCTGGCCTCGCCGTCGGTGAGCACGACGACCCGCACCTCCACCCCGCGGGCGTGGGCCTCCGCCACCAGCGCTCCCGCCCCCAGCGTCTCGTCGTCGGGGTGGGCCGCGACGACCACCAGCACCGAGCCCGGTGCCGGGCCGAGCAGGCGGGCCGGGTCGAGCGCGCGCACCTGGCGGCGCCGCGGGTGGCAGCGCCACGACGGCGCCTCGGTGCCGGGGGCGTCGTGGGCGAAGGTCACCACGCCGTCGCCCCGTCCGCGCTCGTGCTCGGGGCCAGCAGCTCCCGGCCGAGGGCGGCCTGGTCGCGCTCGCCGTGGTGCTGGCGCACGTAGAGCCCCAGGTCGGCGACGCGCCGCGCGTGGCGGTGCTCGTGGGCCAGCGGGCCGGGCCCCAGGGCCCGGGCGACCCGCCCCGTCACCTCCTCCACGGCGTCGGCCACCACCTGGCGCGCCCGCAACGCGGCCAGCGCACCGCTCCCACCGGCGGCGCAGCCGGTGTCGACGTCGGTGGCGGCCTCGACGAGCACCGCCCGGGCCGCGGCCAGCGCCGCGTCCACCGCCCCGAGGTGCACCAGCGCCACCTGGTCGGGCTCGCGGCGAGCGCACTGCTCGCGCAGCCGCCGCGCGACCGCGACGGCCCCGCCGTACCAGACCGCGGCGACGCCGATGCCGCCCCAGCCGAAGCCGGCGCGCTCGAGGTACCAGCCCGGCCCGCCGACCTCGCGGGCCGGCACCCCGTCGAGCACGACGGTCGAGGTGACGGCCTCGGCCAGACCGAGCGAGGACCACGGTCCGTCCTCGACGAGCACGCCGGGATCGGCGAGCCGCACCGCGAAGAGCCCGCGGCGCTCCTCGTCGACCCAGGCGGTCACCAGGGCGTGGGAGACCTCGCGCGCCAGGGAGCACCAGGGCTTGCGGCCCGTCAGCCGGACCCCGCCGGTGGCCGGGTCGGGCACCGCCCGCAGCCGCGCTCCTGGTCCCTCGGCGGCCCAGACGCCCCACGAGGGCCTCCCCTCGTCCTCCTCCAGCAGGTCGTCGACGCCCGCGGCGGCCGGGCCGGCCTCGGCCAGCACCGCGACCGCGTCGAGGTGCGGCTCCAGCGCCCGCGCGGCGGTGAGGTCCTGGGCGGCCACCGTGGCCAGCACCTCCCAGCGCCGCAGCGTCTCCCCCGACCCCGGCAGCGGCACGTCGTCCTCGACCTCCAGCGCGAGGCGCACCATCGCCGCGACCCCCGCGTCGGCCACGTCGTACGCCGCGCGCGCCAGGTCGACCAGCGGGCGGGTGCCGGCGGCGTGCCCGCGGCTGAGCAGCACCGGCTCCGGCGCGGGCGACGCCGCGGGCGGGCCCGACCCCGGGAGGACGGACGGGCGCGGGGACAGGTGCCGGACGGGGTGCATGGGCCCCGGTTCCCCCCGCCCGCCCGGTCATGCACCGCACCCCTGCGGGTGGCGTCGCCGCCCGGCCCGCGTGGCTAGCGTCGGTGACCGGGCCCCGCTGGAAACACCGGCGATCCACCCCGCACGCCGAAGGACCCGGTCATGCCCCCGACCTCCCTTCCCGACCCGGCCGACCCCACCCGCACCGCCCGCGTGCCCCGCGCCGAGCGCTCGCGGCGCACGGCGGAGCTGGTCGCGCGCAGCGTGGCCGGCGACCCCGAGGCCCGCCGCGAGGCGCTCGACGAGGTCGTCGTGCTCAACCGCGGCGTGGCCGAGGCCGTCGCCGCGCGCTACCGCGGGCGCGGGGTGGCCGACGACGACCTCGTGCAGGTCGCCTACGAGGGCCTGGTCAAGGCCGTGCGCCGCTTCGACCCGGCGGCCTCGGAGGACCTGCTCACCTTCGCGGTGCCGACGATCCGCGGCGAGGTGCTGCGCCACTTCCGCGACCTGGGCTGGGCCGTGCGGCCGCCGCGACGGGTCCAGGACCTGCAGCGCGCCCTCGAGCAGCAGGGCACCGCGCTGGCCCAGCGGCTGGGCCGTGAGCCGAGCACCGCGGAGCTGGCCGCGGCGTGCCGGGCCACGGAGCAGGAGGTCGACGAGGCCAGGGCGGCGCGCGGCTGCTTCCGGCCGACCTCCCTCGACCTGCCCGTCGGTGACGGGGGCGCCGGCGGCGACGGGGGCGCCACGCTGGGCTCGCTCCTGCCCGACGACTCCGACGACGGGCTGGCCGGGGCCGAGGCCCGGGCCGACCTGGGTCCTGTCGTGCGCACCCTCGACGCCCGGGACCGCCGTGTGCTGGCCCTGCGCTTCGTGATGGGCCGCAGCCAGCGGGAGATCGGCGAGGAGCTCGGGGTAAGCCAGGTGCAGGTGTCGCGACAGCTCAGCCGGATCCTCGGCACGCTGCGCCACGACCTCGGCGCGGCCTGAGCGCCGGGCCGGTGGTGCGCGCCCGGTCAGGCCCCACCGGCGAACCCCGAGGCCGCCGTCCAGGTCAGCCCGGTGCCCTCGGGCCCGTCCCACGTCACGAGCGGCCCGTCGGCGGCGGGCTCGATGGTCATGGCCTGCCAGCCGTCGAAGCCGAGGGTGGAGTCGACGTCCCACGTCGTCAGGTCGCCGGTGGCGGCCAGGGCCAGAGAGTCGCTGGGCGGGTCCCCGTCGTAGCAGTAGAGCCCGAAGTCGGCGATGACGGCGACCACGCCGTCCTCCTCGGTGACCTCGATGCCCTGGCAGGGGTCGGGCTCCTCGGAGCGGTGCAGCACCACGGGCGAGGTCCAGGCGCCCTCCCGCGGGGAGTAGTGCTGCTCCAGCAGCCGGTCGCCCGAGGCGGAGTACCACAGCCTGACCTTGCGCCCGTCGGGCAGCGAGACCTGGGCCTCGTAGTCCTCCCGGAAGGCGTCGTCGAAGGTCTCGGTGGACGGGGCGTCGTCGTAGACCGAGGTGTCGCGCGCGGGGTCGTAGGCCGTGGCCGGTCCCTCGGGGTCCCCACCGCCACCGCCTCCGTCGCACCCGACCAGCGGCAGCAGCAGCACGAGGGCCGCGAGCACGAGCGGTCGACGACCGGTCACGGCTGCCTCCTCCTGGGTGGCTCGGGCACTGCGGGGAGGCTACCCCCGGACCCCGGGTGTGCGATGGTGGCGGATCAGGCCGCGCCCACTCCGGGGCGCACCGACGACCGACCAGGGGGGCGGGCACCGTGACCTCACCCTGGCCCGACCTCGAGGACCTCTTCGGGCGCCTCGAGCGCTGCGAGGAGCTCGCCGAGGGCGCCGGCGAGGTGGCCCGCTTCGCCCGGGAGCGGCTCGGCACCGACCACGCCGGCCTCTCCCTGCACACCGAGGCGGGCGGCGCCACCCGGCTGGCCCTCACCGATCCCCTGGTGGCCGAGCTCGACGAGCTGCAGCTGCTGCTGCACGGGGGGCCCGGCAGCCGCGCGCTGCCGGAGGGGTCCGCGACGACCATCGCCGACACCCGGCACGACCCGCTGTGGCCCGACTGGAGCACCGCGGCCGCCGGGCTCGACGTGCTGTCGGTGCGCGTCCTGGGCCTGCCCGCGATCCGGGGGCACGCCGTCACCCTCGACCTCTACTCCCACCGGCCGCGGGCCTTCGAGCACGACGGCTGGGCCGACCTCGGCCGCACCGCGCTGCAGGCCGGACGGCTGCTGCGCCAGGTCGACCGGGTGCAGAACCTGCGCGAGGCGCTCACCACCCGCGCGCTCATCGGCCAGGCGCAGGGCATCGTGATGGAGCGCCACGCCCTCACCTCGGAGCAGGCGATGGCCTACCTGCGCCGGATGTCGCAGGAGTCGCAGGTCAAGGTGCGCGACCTCGCCGAGCAGATCGTCTCCGGGACGGAGCCCCGGTGACGCCGGTCGGACGGATCCTCATGTCGCTGATGGACGAGGCGGGCAGCGACCTCACCCTGCCCGAGCTGCTGTGCCGCTCGGCCAAGCGGGAGCTCGACGCCGTGGCGGTCGGGCTCGCCGTGATGGCCCCCGACGCCACCAGCGAGCTCGTCGCCGCCTCCGACCCGGCGGCCCAGGAGCTCGAGGTGCTCCAGCTGACCCTCGGGGAGGGGCCCTGCGTGGAGGCCTTCCGCACCGGTCGGCTGGTGCAGCTCGCGGAGCTCGGCGCCGGCGAGCAGCGGTGGCCGGCCTACTCCGCCCACCTGCGCGAGCGGGGGGTCGGTGCGGTCTTCGCCTTCCCGCTGCGCATCGGCGGCATCAGGCTCGGCGCCCTGGACGTCTACCGCACCCGCGCCGGGCCGCTCGACGACGACGACCTGTCGCTGGCGCTGCACTTCGTGGACGCCGCCGTGGTGGTGCTGCTCCACCTGCAGGACCCCGCCTCGCAGGGGGCCCTCGACGACCCGCGGCTCGACGACGCCGTCGACGGCTTCACCACGCACCCGGAGGTGCACCAGGCCACCGGCATGGTCTCGGTGCAGGCCGTGGTGAGCCTGCACGACGCGCTCCTGCTGCTGCGAGCTCACGCCTACGTGGCCGACAGGTCCATCATCGAGGTGGCGCGCGACGTCGTGGCCCGCAGGATCGACTTCCGGTGACCCGCCCGCCGAGCCTCCGCACCGACGACCGAGGAGGGACACCCGTGTCTCGTGAGCAACTGCTGGCCACCACGTTCGTCGAGCTCGCCGACACCCTCGGCGACGACTTCGACGTGGTCGACTTCCTCCAGAACCTCGCCGAGCGCAGCGCCGAGATCCTCGGTGCCGACGCCGCCGCCATCGTCCTGGCCGACCAGCGCGGCGCCCTGCGGGTCATCGCCACCACGACCCACGCCGCGCGCGACCTCGGGCTCGAGACCCTGGCCACGGCCGAGGGGCCGTGCCTCGACGCGTTCCGCTCCGGCGACGACGTCGTCAACGTGCCCCGCACCGAGGGCCTGCGACGCTGGCCGCGCTTCGTGCGCACCACCGAGGAGCTCGGCTACCCCTCCGTCCACGCTGTCCCGCTGCGCCTGCGCTCGGAGCGCCTCGGCGCGCTGGCGCTGCTCTACGCCGCGGCCACCGACCTCACCGACGACGACCGCGCCATCGCCAGGGCGCTCACGGCGGTCGCGACCGTCGGGCTGCTCCAGGAGCGCACCCCCCGGCAGCGCGAGGTGCTGGCCGACCAGCTCCAGGCGGCGCTGAGCCTGCGGGTCGTGGTGGAGCAGGCCAAGGGCGTGGTGGCGGAGTGGGCCGACCTCGAGATCGAGGAGGCCTTCGCCCTGATGCGCGCCTTCGCCCGCGAGCACGCCCGCCCGCTGGGCACGGTCGCCACCGACGTCATCGAGGGACGGCTCGCGGTCGGGGACCTGCTCCCCCCGGAGCGGCCGACGACCTGAGGATCTCGCTGGGTGTCTCGGACCACGGTCCGTTTCTCCGGCGCCCGGGGGCGGGGTGGGGTTAGGGTTGGGTCCGCGGTCAGACCGGTGCTGCGATCCCCACTCCCCCCACGGAGCACCGCCTGCCATGCCCGGTCCCCGCCCCACCTCCCCCGTCCTCGTCCGCCTGCTCGGCGGTCTCGAGGTCGTGCGGCGCGACGGCACCGTCGTGCCCCCCGCGGCGTGGCGCACCGGCAAGACCATGGACCTCTTCCGGATGCTCGCCCTGGCCGACGGGCGGCCCGTGCGGGCGCGGACCCTCACCGACGCCCTGTGGCCCGCGTCCTCGCCCGAGCACGCCGGCGGGAGCCTGCGCACCGCGGCCAGCCAGATCCGGCGCGCCGTCGAGGCCGACTGCGTCGTGCGCCACCCCGAGGGGCTGGTGCTCGAGGGCGCGTGGGTCGACGTCGCCGTCTACCGCGACCACGCCCGCCACGCCCGGCTGGCCTTCCTCGACGCCCGGCTGGTCGACGTGCTCGACCACACGCGGCGGGCCGAGACCCTGTGGGCCGGCGACCTCAGCGCCTACGACGAGACCGCGGCCTGGGCACGGGCCGAGCGGGCGGCCCTGCGCGGCCTGCGCTCGGTGCTGCTCGCCGACGCGGCGGAGGCCGCCCTGCGCACCGGCGCCCTGCGTGAGGCCGTCGACCTGGCCCAGCAGGCCATCGCCGTCGACCCCGGCGCCGAGGCCGTCCACCGCACCCTCATGACGGCCTACGCCGAGCTGGGCGAGACCGCGGCGGCGCTGCGCACCTTCGAGGGCTACCGTCGCCAGCTCGCCGAGGAGCTCGGCGCCGACCCGTCGCCGCAGACCCGTGAGCTGCACCTGAGGCTGCTGCGGGGCGCCGGGACCGACTGAGCCCGGGTCAGCCCGGCGGCAGCGACGGCGGCGTGACCGGCGTACGCGTCGCCAGCCAGCCGCGCACGGTGGCGTCGTCGGGGCTGAGCCCGTCGCTGATGGCGTGGGGCACGACCCGGCTGAAGTAGTCGGTGACCATGCCGTCGGACTCGCGCACGATCATGCCGGCGGCCTGCCCGTCGACGACCCAGGAACCGAGCACCACGTAGTTGCCGCCGTAGACCGGCAGCGGGTAGTAGCGCTGGTAGACGAAGCCCTCGGCTCCGTAGGGGCCGGGCTTGGTCTGCTCGTGGCCCTCGGCCAGGTGCACGGTGACGTTGTCGCCCTCGCGCCCGTGCAGCGGCTTGGCCACCCACTCCTCGAGGTCGCGGGGCTCGTCGAAGTAGGCCGGCAGCAGCAGCCGGTGGCCCGGGTTGCGCTCCCACAGCACGGGCAGGATCGCCTTGGTGCTCAGCAGCACCTTCCACGCCGGCTCGAACCAGCGCACCGGGGTCGTCTCGGCCTCGTCGAGCAGCAGCCGGCCGAACTCCTCGCCCAGCATGTCCTCCCACGGGTACAGCTTGAAGGCGTTGCGGATCGGGCGGTCGTGCACATCGCGGAAGTCGCGGGTGTCGGGGTTCCAGCCGACCTCGCCGATGGGGTGGGCCATCACGGTCCAGCCGGCCTGCACGGCGCAGTCCATGAGGTAGTGGACGGTCATCTCCATCTCGCCGCCGTCGTACTCCCCCTCCCCGCCGAGGTCGTAGAGGAAGTGCAGGTGGTCGCCCTCGAGCTCACCGGAGACGAGCAGGTCGCGCCAGCGGGCCACCAGCCGGTCGTGGACGGAGTTCCACTGGTCGATGTCGGTCATGACGTCCTCGATCCAGCGCCACTGCACGACGCCGGTCTCGACCAGGCCGGTGGGGGTGTCGCCGTTGATCTCGAGCATCTTCACCGACCCGTCGGCGCCGTAGGCGAGGTCGAAGCGGGCGTAGACCGCGGGGTCGCCGCGCTCGATGGAGCGGCGCACGAGCGCGAGGCTGCCGGGCGGCAGGCCGAGGCGCTCGTCGGTCATCGTCGCGGCCATGTGGCCGGCCGCGTCGACGCACATCGCCCACAGCTCCTCGGTGGCGGCCTCGAGCAGCTCGACCTCGTCGAGGGTCACCTCGTACCACGCCGACTCGTTCCAGTAGGGCACCGTGCGGCCCTCGGGGGTCGGGGTGACGGGGAAGATCAGCCCCTGCTCGGTGACGATGCGCTCCCACTCCGGGCGCGGGCGCGACGCGTGGCGCCACATCAGGCGATGCTGGCGCAGACGATCAGCGCCACCGAGATCGCCGACGCGGCCGCGACGTAGGCCAGCGGGCGCACCGGGCCGGGCTCGCACACGATGGTGCGCAGGTCGCCGGGGGTCAGCGCCTCGACGACGAAGAACATCACCGCGTTGAGGGCCACGCCGAGCAGGCCGAAGCACAGCGTCCAGACCAGGGCCCAGCCCAGCGACGTCTCGCCGTTGGTCCAGATCGCGGTGAAGAGCACCAGGGCGTTGGAGACCAGCCAGGAGGCGGTGACCAGCCCGGCCGAGCGCGAGGCGGCGTGCACCGACTCCGCGCCGGTCTCGTCGATGCCGCGCAGGTGGCTGCCGAGGTGGCCCGGGGTGACGAGGTCGAGCACGTAGTAGGCGACGACGAGCAGCACGCCCGCGGCCAGGGCGTAGACGATCGCGTGCCCGAGGGCGACGAGCAGGGCTTCCAGCATGAGTTCTTCCTAGGGGTTCGGTACGACGAGCAGGGCGGGTGCGCGGCGGGGCCGGGCGGGTCGGGCCGGGCGGGTCGGGCCGGGCGGGTCGGGCCGGTCAGGAGGAGATGCCGCGGCTGACGCCGCCGAAGCCCCCGGTCTTGGTGACGCTCTTGACCGACGTGCCGCCGCTGCTGGGCAGGCCGCCGCGCTGGACGTTGCCGCTGAGCGAGGAGCCGTTGAAGGTGCCGCCGGAGACGGGGCTGCCGACACCCGGCACGCGGGAGCTGGCGCCGAGGTAGTACCAGAAGAAGCCCGACCCGGTGCCGTTGTAGTCGGAGTCGTCGTCGCACTCGTCGTCGTCGACGCGCTCCTGGGTGTCGGGGTCGACGCACACCGCGGCGTAGTCGGCGGAGGTCGAGCAGCCGGTGAGTCCGGCGGCCATGAGCGCGGTGACGCCGATCGAGACGCCGGCCGAGCGCATGCGGCGGGTGGTGGTGCCGGGGCGGGAGGTCATGGGCGGTCCTTCGTGCGAGAGGTGGCGGGCGCCGAGGTGGTGGCCGCGGAGGTGGCGGGCGTGCCGTGGAAGGTGGCGAGCATGCGGTCGTCGACGTCGTGGTGGGCGCTCTCGCGGGAGGCGGCCTCCCGCAGGTGCTCCTCGACCCAGGCGCTCCCGTGGACGTCGGTGAGGCTGGCCCGCAGCAGGTGCTCGAGGGTCTCGACGCGGTCGTGGAGCGACTCGACGGTCTCGGCCAGCGCGACCTGCTCGTCGTGGGAGAACTGGTCGCGGTCGACGACGAGGCCGGCGATGACGTGGCCGATCGCGATCGGCACCAGCAGGAGCATGGTGACGATGAGGACGCTGGCCACGCCGCGCCCGGCCGTGGAGGAGGGGTAGGAGTCGCCGTAGCCGACCGTCGACCCGGTGACGATGCCCCACCACAGCGACTCGACGGGGCCGCGGTCCTCCAGCACCGCGTAGGCCATCGAGCAGCCGACCCAGACGACGACGATGGCGACGACGAGGGCGAGGGGGGCGTTGACCAGCCGGCGCACGGGGGCGGTGACCCGCCGCGGGGTCTCGGTGACGGGCGTCATAGGCCACCTCCTGCCACCGGCGGGGGCACCTCAAACCCGCCGCTCACGCGCGCAGCCGCTCCAGCGCGGTGGCGCCGTGGTAGACGACGAGGGCGGCGACGGTGCCGAGCGCGATGCCGGTGACGAGCACGTCCTCGCCGCCGAGGGTGAGGTTCCCGATGCCGATCACCAGCGCGACGGCCGCGGTGAGCTGGTTGACCGGGCGGGAGAAGTCCACGCGGTTGTCGATCCAGATCTTCACGCCGATGACGCCGATGAGGCCGTAGAGCGCCACGGTGACGCCGCCCAGCACGCCGGCGGGGATGGTGTTGACCAGCGCGCCGAACTTCGGCGACAGGCTGAGCACGAGCGCGACGACGCCGGCGACCCAGTAGGCCGCGGTGGAGTAGACCCGGGTGGCGGCCATGACGCCGATGTTCTCGCCGTAGGTCGTGGTGCCCGAGCCGCCCGCGGAGCCGGCCAGCGTGGTGGCGATCCCGTCGGCGAGCAGGGCACGGCCGGTGAGCCGGTTGAGCGACTCGTCACCGGTGAGGTGGGCCACGGTGCGCACGTGGCCGACGTTCTCCGCCACGAGCACCAGCACGACGGGCAGGAAGGCCGGCAGCACGCTCCAGCTCGGCTCCGGGGCGAAGAAGTCGGGCAGGCCCACCCAGGCCGCGTCGCGCACCGGGCCGAGGTCGACGGCGCCGGCCAGCGCGGCCACGACGTAGCCGACCGCCACCCCGAGCAGCACCGAGAGGCGCGCGGCGAGCCCGCGCAGGCCGACGGCGACGACGATGACGGCGGCCAGCGTGATCGTGGCCGTCCACGGCGCGAGCTGGACGTTCGCCGTGGCGGCGCCGGAGAGGTTGAGGCCGATCAGGGCCACGATCGCGCCCGTGACCACCGGCGGCATGAGCGCCTCGATCCAGCGGGTGCCGGTGACGAGCACGACCACGCCGACCAGGGCGAGGGTGAGCCCGACGGCCAGCACGCCGAAGAGGGCGTTGCCCAGGGTGCCGGTGGCCGTGGCGGCCTGGATCGGCGCGATGAAGGCGAAGGACGAGCCGAGGTAGCTCGGCAGCCGGTTGGCCGTGACGAGGAGGAAGAGCAGCGTGCCGACGCCGGAGAAGAACAAGGTGGTGGTGGGCGGGAAGCCCGTCAGCAGCGGCACCAGGAAGGTCGCCCCGAACATCGCGACGACGTGCTGGGCGCCCAGGCCGATCGTGAGCGGCCAGGCCAGCCGCTCCTCGGGCCGCACGATCTCGTCGTCGGCGACGGTGCGGCCGTCGCGGTGCAGGGTCCAGGAGAGGCGCATGGGGTCATCGTCGCGTGTCGAGGACCCGCCGTGCCGACCGGGGCACCACGTGGACCGGGGCCGGTCGCCGCGGTGGTCGCGGCGACCGGCCCCGGGCTGGTGGAGCTGGTGGAGCGCTCAGTCCTCGAGCGCGGCGTCGAGGGTGATCTCGACACCGGTGAGGGCCTTGCTGACCGGGCAGCCGGCCTTGGCCGCGTCGGCGGCCTTCGCGAAGCCGGCGGCGTCGAGGCCGTCGACCTCGCCGCGCACGGTCAGGGTGATGCCGGTGAGCTTGAAGCCGCCGTTGGCGGAGTCGGGGCCGAGCGAGACGTCGGCCTTGACGTCGAGGGCCTGCGGGGTGCCGCCGGCCTCGGCGATGAAGGCCGAGAGCTGCATGGCGTAGCAGGCGGAGTGCGCGGCGGCGATGAGCTCCTCGGGGCTGGTGGTGCCCCCGGCCTCGTCAGCGGCGCGCTTGGGGAAGGAGACCTCATAGGTGCCGACCTTGGAGCTGGAGAGCTCGACCTGGCCGGAGCCGTCCTCGAGGGTGCCGTTCCAGGCGGTGCGAGCGGTGCGCGTGGGCATGTGCTGTTCCTTTCGGTCGACGAAGATGTCTTGCACACAACATACCTGCCCACGAGTAAGATGCAAGCATGTCCTCCACCACGTTCGGCACCACGTTCGGCACCACGTCCGGCACCACGTCCGGCACCACGTCGGGCACGACCTCCGGGACCGTCGCGGTCGGGCACGAGCTCGACGCCCTGCTCTGCTTCGACCTCTACGCCGCCTCGCGGGCGGTGACGGCCGCCTACCGGCCGATCCTCGAGGACCTCGGGGTCACCTACCCGCAGTACCTCGTGCTCGTCGTGCTCTGGGGCCGCGACGAGTGCGCGGTCAAGGACCTGGCCGCCACCCTGCGCCTCGACCACGCCACACTGACGCCCCTGCTGCGCCGCATGGAGCAGGCCGGCCTGGTCACCCGCCGCCGCAGCACCGCCGACGAGCGGGTGGTGCTGGTCGCCCTCACCGCCGCCGGGGAGGCGATGCGACCGGAGGCCGAGCGGGTGCAGTGCCGGGTCGCGGAGGCGCTGGGGGTCACCGCCGAGCAGGCCGTGGCCCTGCGCGACCTGCTGCGCGGCGTCACCGCGTCGGCCGGCCGCTCCCTGGAGGGCTGACCCGGGTCCGGACGGGTCAGGGCTCGACGGGTCAGGGCACCTCGACGAGCGCGCGCTCGACGACGGGGTCGAGGTCGAGACCGGGCGGCAGCGTGCCGAGCGCCCCACCCCAGTCGCGCCCCAGGCGCGAGGCGCAGAAGGCGTCGGCGACGGCCGCGGGGGCGTGCCGCACGACCAGCGAGCCCTGGAGCACCAGCGCCAGCTGCTCCACCACGCGCCGCGCACGCACCTCGAGGTCGTCGAAGGAGGTCAGCTCCTTCTTCAGCCGGGCCAGGGCGTCGTCGAAGCGGCGGTCGGCGCCCGCGGCCAGCTCCACCTCGCCGAGGAACGCGTCGAGGGTGTGCGGCTCGCGCCCCAGGGCGCGCAGCGCGTCGAGGGCGGCGACGTTGCCCGAGCCCTCCCAGATCGAGAGCAGCGGCATCTCGCGGTAGAGCCGCGGCAGGTCGGAGTCCTCGATGTAGCCGTTGCCGCCGAGGCACTCCAGCGCCTCCCCCACCGCGACGGGCGCGCGCTTGCACACGTAGTACTTCGTCACGGCCAGGCCGATGCGGCGCAGCGCCGCCTCGCCCTCGTCGCCGCGCACGGCGCGGTCGTTGGCTCCGGCCAGGCGCAGCATCGTCGTCGTCGCGGCCTCCGACTCCACCGCCAGGTCGGCCAGCACGTTGCGCATCAGCGGCTGCTGCAGCAGCGGGCGACCGAAGGCCGCGCGGTGGCGGGCGTGGTGGGCGGCCTGCACCAGGCCCGCGCGCATGCCGGCCGCGGAGCCGATGACGCAGTCGAGACGGGTCATGTTGACCATCTCCACGATGGTGCGCACGCCGCGCCCCTCCTCGCCCACGAGCCAGCCGACGGCTCCGTCGTACTCGATCTCGCTGGAGGCGTTGGAGCGGTTGCCGAGCTTGTCCTTGAGCCGCACGAGGCGCAGCGGGTTGCGCGCGCCGCCCGGCAGGACCCGCGGCACGAGGAAGCACGAGAGACCGCCCGGCGCCTGGGCGAGGGTGAGGAAGACGTCGGACATGGGCGCGCTGGTGAACCACTTGTGGCCGACCAGCAGGTGGGTGCCGTCGCTCTGCGGTGTGGCCGTGGTGGTGTTGGCGCGGACGTCGGAGCCGCCCTGCTTCTCGGTCATCGACATGCCCGCGATGAGCCCGCGCTTGGTGTCGGGGTCGCGCAGGACGGGGTCGTAGTCGCGCCCGGTGAGCAGCGGCTCGAGGCGCGCCGAGAGGTCGGCGTGCGCGCGCAGGGCGGGCACGACGGCGTAGGTCATGGAGATCGGGCAGGTATGGCCGGCGTCGACGTTCCACACCATGAAGCGGCCCGCGCGCGCGACGTGGGCGCCCGGGCGGTCGTCGGCCCAGGCGGCGCCGTGCAGCCCGTGCGCGACGGCGGTGCGCATCAGCTCGTGGTAGGCCGGGTCGTAGACGACCTCGTCGATGCGGTGGCCGTAGCGGTCGTGGGTGTGCAGCACCGGGCGGTGGCGCTCGGCGAGGCGGCCGAGCTCCTGCGCCTCGCCGCTCCCGGCCAGACGGCCCAGGGCGGAGACCTCGCCGAGCGCCCACCCGGCCCCCTCGCGCTCCAGGCCCTCGCGCAGGGCGGCGTCGTCGCTGGTGTCGTGCCCGACCAGCGGCGGCACCTGGTTGAGCACCTCGTGGGTCGTGGTCATGGGCCCTCCTGGGATCGACGCGTCGGGCGACGGACATTACGTCTGGCGTGACAGTCGTGTCCAGAGGCGTAATGCTCCTGTGGTTGACTCGACCGGTGCCCGAGGTCAAGCCGCTCCCCGCCCGCTCGGTGGTGCTGAGCCTCCTGCTCGGGGCCCACCCGCGACCGATGACCGGGGCCGAGCTCGTCGGGGCCGGCGAGCACCTGGGGATCGCGCCCGCCACGGTGCGCGTCGCCCTGAGCCGTGCGGTCGCCGCCGGCGACGTCACCCGCGAGGGCGCCGAGCACCGTCTGGGCCGCCGCCTGGTCGAGCGCCGCGAGCGCCAGGAGCACACCGCGCGCGCCGCAGCGTGGGACGGCGACTGGGAGATGGTCGTGGTCACCGTGGCCGGACGCCCCGGCACCGAGCGCTCCGCCCTGCGCTCCCGGATGGCCGCCGCCCGTCTCGCCGAGCTCCGGGAGGGGGTCTGGACCCGCCCCGCCAACCTCGAGCGCCCCACCCCCGCCGACCCGACCACCACCCTCTTCCGCGCCCGCCCCGACGACGACCCCGCAGCGCTCGCCGCCCGCCTGTGGGACCTCCGGGGCTGGGCGGAGGAGGCGGAGCGGACGACGGCCGCCCTCGCGGAGGCGGCCACGCCGGCGACCCGGCTCGCCCTCGCCGCGCGGCTGGTGCGCCACCTCGCCGCCGACCCCCTGCTCCCCGCCTCGCTCGAGCCGCACGCCTGGCCGGCCGCGCGGGCGCGTGCGGCCTACGACGACTACCAGCGCGACCTCGTGGCCGAGGTGCTCGGCGGGACCGTGACCTCCTCGAGCCCTTGACGGGGGCGGGAGCGCCCCGTAGAACGCTGTGACGGGCACCACCTCGCCCGTCCCCCCGTCGACGGAGACCCGATGCGCCCACGCACGCCCGCCCGCCCTGCCGTCCTGGCACCCGTCCTGGCCGCGGTCCTCGCGCTGGCCGCGACCCTGCTCGTGGCTCCCGCCACCGCCTCCGTCACCGGCTCGGCCACGGACCGCGACGGCCGGCGCGACCTGCGCGGCGCCCTGGTCGACGGGGGGCGCTACGTCGCCCTCGGCGACTCCTACAGCGCCGCCTCAGGCGTCCTGCCGCCCGACCCGACGGCGCCGCCCCAGTGCCTGCGCTCCACGCTCAACTACCCGCACCTCATCGCCGAGCGCACCGGTGCGCGCCTGGTCGACGTGACCTGCGGCGGCGCGGAGACCGGCGACTACGCCGAGGGCCAGTACCCCGGCGTCGCACCGCAGCTCGACGCGCTCGACCGGCGCACCCGCCTGGTCACGATGACCATCGGCGGCAACGACAGCGGCGTCTTCATCGGCTCGATCCTGTCCTGCGGCGCGCTCGGGGTGCTGTCGCTGGGCCAGGGCAGTCCGTGCAAGGACCAGTTCGGCTCGAGCTACGAGGACACGATCCGCGACACGACCTACCCCGCGATCGTGAAGGTGCTGCGCCAGGTCGCGCGTCGCGCGCCCCGCGCCGAGGTCGCGATCCTCGGCTACCCGTGGATCCTGCCGCGCACCGGCGGGTGCTTCGACCAGATGCCGGTCGCCGAGGGCGACGTGCCCTACCTGCGCAGCCTCCAGGCCACGCTCAACGACGCCGTGCGTCGCGCGGCGGCGGCCACCGGCTCGACGTACGTCAACCTCAACCGGGTCTCCGAGGGCCACGACGCCTGCCAGGAGGCCGGCGTGCGCTGGATCGAGCCGGTGCTCCAGGGCACCAACCCGGTCATCGTGCACCCCAACGCGCTCGGCGAGGCCCGCATGGCCGCGCGGGCCATGCGGGTCCTCGACCTGGTGCCGTAGCGCTCAGCCCTGGGGGGCGGCGCCCTGGGAGATACGCAGCATCTCCTCGCGCGGGACGACCTTGATCCGCTCGCGACCCGAGGCCTCGCCCAGCGAGACCTCGTGGGCGTCGAGACGCTCCCAGCCCTCCCAGGTGGTGACGGCGACGCCGCGGTCGAGCAGGAGCTCGACGATGCCCTCGGGATCGCTCACCTCGGGGGCGGGGGTCTTCTCGAGGTCGGAGAGCAGGTGGCGCACGGTCTCGCTGGCGTCGGACTTGGTGTGGCCGATGAGACCGACCGGCCCGCGCTTGACCCAGCCCGTGACGTAGAGCCCGGTGAGCTGGATGCCGTCCTCGTCGACGACCCGTCCGCCGTCGTGGCGCACCACGCCACGGACGTCGTCGAAGGGCACGTCGGCCAGGCTGGAGGAGCGGTAGCCGATCGCGCGGTAGACCGCCTGGACCGGGGTGTCGACGAACTCGCCGGTGCCGCGGGCGTTGCCGGTGCCGTCCATCTCGGTCTTCTCGGTGCGGATCGCGACGACCTTGCCGTCCTCGCCGAGGATCTCGACCGGGGCGTGGCACATGTGGATGTGGATGCGGTGCTGGGCGCCGGTCGGCTCGGCCTCGAGGTACTTGAGCAGGGTGTCGACCACGAGGCGGACGCCCTTGTTGCTGCTGATGCGCGACTGGCCGTCGTCGTCGATCTGGAAGCCCTCCTCCTCCACGAGCACGTCGATGCTCGGGGAGTGGGAGAGCTCGCGCAGCTCCATGGGGGAGAACTTGATCTCCGCGGGGCCGCGGCGCGCGAAGACGTGCACGTCGGTGGCCTGGTTGGCCTTGAGGCCCTGGTAGACGTTGTCGGCGATCTCGGTGGTCAGCTGCTCGTCGGCGGGCTTGGCCAGCATGCGGGCGACGTCGAGCGCGACGTTGCCAGCGCCGATGACGGCCACCGAGCGGGCGTCGAGCGGCCACTCGGAGGGCACGTCGGGGTGCCCGGCGTACCAGCTGACGAAGTCGGCCGCGCCGTGGCTGCCCTCGAGGTCGACACCGGGGATGTCGAGGGAGCGGTCCGACATGGCGCCGGTGGAGAAGATCACCGCGTCGTAGTGGCGCTTGAGCTCGTCGAGGGTGACGTCGCGGCCGTACTCGACGTTGCCGAGGAAGCGGATGGAGTCGCGGTCGAGCACGCGCCGCAGCGCCTTGACGATCTCCTTGATCCGCGGGTGGTCCGGCGCCACGCCGTAGCGGACCAGGCCGTACGGCGCAGGCAGCCGCTCGATCACGTCGACGCTCGCGCCTTCGTGCTCCTTGGTCAGGATGTCGGCCGCGTAGATGCCCGCGGGACCGGCACCGACCACGGCGACCCGGAACTTCCTCATGACTGCTCACTCCTGATGCGAGAGGGACGGCGCGCAGGTCGCGCGCCGAGGACGGGCGCACCTGCGCCCTGCACCAGCATCACGGGCCCCGCCAAACCGCAGTAGGGACCGATCCGCTGTGAGGTCACAGGATACGGCTGTGACCTAGGTCGCTCCCCCGGATCCGACTGTGACGTCGACCGTCACACCGCCGCGCGACGGTCGCCCGGGCGGCCCCACGACCCCGGTGGTCGAGGAGGGAGCCCGTCGAGACGCTCGCTGCGCTCGCTCCTCAGGAACCACGCCGGCGACCGTCGCTCCTCTGGATCGTCGCGTCGTGACCCGTCGGTGTCCGAGTGGTCGGTAGGGGTCACGGGCACCCGGCCCCCGGTCGGTCGGTCGCTGCAGACCCGCCACGCGGCGCTGCCCCCGGTCCCCGGCCGGCCCGCCCGAGAAGTGGCGGCGTACGACCGGTCGAGGGCCGCCGCAGGTGTCGTCTCCCGCCACTGCGCACGCGCGGTCACCGCGAGCGCTGCAGACCCGCCACGCGGGGCTGCCCCCGGTCCCCGGCCGGCCAGCCCGAGAAGTGGCGGCGAACGACCGGTCGACGCCCGCCGCAGGTGTCGTCTCCCGCCACTACGCACGCTCGGTCACCGCGAGGGCCCCCAGCACCGGCCGGCCCGCCCGAGAAGTGGCGGCGTACGACGGGTCGAGGGCCGCCGCAGGTGTCGTCTCCCGCCACTCACCGACGCCGGCCACCGGGCCGACCCACGGGCCGCACCGGACACCATCGGGCACCGTCACCGTCGAGGGCCCCGGCGCCGTCGCCACCACCACCCGGCGCCGCTCGCTGCACGGCACCACGGTCTAGGTGTGACCTGTGATCGACCTCGACCCCACCACCGCCGGAGCCCGTCGACCGCCGCACTGGGACCAGCCCCCACGGCTCGACCACGCCGGTCCGCACCGGCTGAGCCGAGCGGTCCAGGGAGGGTGAGGCAGGCTTGCCCCATGACGTGCCCCCTGACTGGTGAGGCCCGATGACGGGCGAGGAGAGCCCGGCGGAGACCAGCGAGCGCCTCGCGGCCTGGCTGGAGCGGCTGGGGCTGGCCGACCAGCTGGGGGCGGCCGGACTGCCGACGCTCCACCGCGACGGCGACGGCCACGCGCGGTGGACCGACCCGCGCACCGGGGAGCCGCTAGGAGCCGACCAGCTCGCCGACCTCGACAGGCTGCTGCACGCCGAGGGCGACGAGCCCGAGCACGCCGTGCCGGTGCCGCTGGTGCAGCTGGCCCAGCAGGCGCGGGTGCGGGCCGAGCTGGTGGCGAGCCCGTGGCACGACTACGCGTCGCTGGCGGCCCTGCGAGGGGCGACGCTGGAGGCCACCCGCTTCGACGTGCACAAGGCGGCGGGTGCCCACCGCCTGCTCGTCGTCAGCCGGGAGCAGGCGATGGTGCCGGCCTTCCAGCTCGACGCGGCGGGGAGGGTGCGCGACGAGCTCGCCGCGGTGCTGACCACGTTGCTCGGGGCCGGCACCGACCCGTGGCGCGCCTGGGCGTGGCTGACCCGTCCCGCCGCCCTGCTCGGCGGCCTCGTGCCCGAGCAGGCCGCCGCCGACCCCGAGACCACCGCCCTGGTGCGCCACGTCGCCGTACGGCTCGCCGAGCGCGCCACCGCGACGGGCTAGCGGGCGGCGACCCCGGTGTGGGTCCGCACCACGTCGAGCAGGGAGGCGAGGCTGACCGGCTTGGTCAGGTAGCCGACCGCGCCGGCTGCGAGCATGCGGTCGCGGTCGGCAGGGAGGACGTTGGCGCTGAGTGCGACCACGGGCAGGCCGGGGTGCTCGAGGGCGACGACCTGGGTCGCCTCCATCCCGTCCATGACCGGCATCTGCATGTCCATGAGGACGAGGTCGAAGGGCTCGCCCCGGCCCGCGGCCGACCGCACCGCCTCCACCGCGGCGAGACCGTCGGGCACGACGACGGCGTCGAGGCCGCAGCGCCGCAGCATCGCCGTGATCACCTTCTGGTTGATCGGGTCGTCCTCGGCGACCAGCACCCGCAGCGCGGCCCCGACGTCGGTAGTGAGGGCGGCACCGACCGGGGGCGCCGCGGTCTCGGCGGCACCGACGGGCGCCAGGGGGAGCCGCACGGTGACGGTGGTGCCCTCCCCCAGCACCGAGGTCAGCGAGATGTCGCCGCCCATCGCCCGCGCGAGGCCGCGCGAGATGGCGAGGCCGAGCCCGGTGCCGCCGTGGCGCCGGGTGGCGGACACGTCGCCCCGGGTGAAGGGCTGGAAGAGCGAGGGGATGCGCCACTGCGGCACGCCGATCCCCGTGTCACGGACCTCGAGGACGACGGCGCCCTCGCTGTCGCGCGACACCTCGACGGCCACGCTCCCGGTGTCGGTGAACTTCACGGCGTTGCCCACCAGGTTGACCAGCACCTGGCGCAGGTGGACGACGTCACCGCGCACGCGGTCGGGCGCCGAGGCGGTACGCCGCACCTGCAGCTCCAGCCCCTTGCCCTGCGCCTCGCTGGCGAACATCGCCGCCACGTCGTCCACGGTCTCGACCAGCGACAGCTCCGCCTCCGAGGAGGTCACCCCGCCGGCGTCGAGCGCGGAGAAGTCGAGGATGTCGTTGACCAGGCTCAGCAGGTGCCGCCCGCTGCGCTGGGCGGTGAGGGCGAAGTCGCGCTGCTCGGGTTCGAGCTCGCCCGCGGCCAGGAGCTCGGTCAGGCCGAGCACCGCGTTGAGCGGGGTCCGGATCTCGTGCGACATCGTGGCCAGGAAGGCGGCCCGGTCGGCGGCTGTCGCCTCGGCCTCGCGGCGGGCGACCTCCAGCAGCGCCGACGCCTCGCGGCGCTCGGTGACGTCGGACTGCACGGCCACGAACCCGGTGAGCGCGCCGTCTCCCTGCGCGGCCTCCTCCCGCAGGGGGGTCACGTCGAGCGCGACCCACATCTCGTGCCCGTCGCGGTGGTAATTGAGCACCTCGGCGGTGAAGCGCTCCCCGCGCCGCAGCCGCTCCCCCATCTCCCGCACCGTGGCGGGGTCCGTGCCCGGCCCCTGCAGGAAGTCACCCGGCGAGCGTCCCACCACCTCGGCCAGCGCCCAGCCCGTCTCGGCCTCGAAGGCGGGGTTGACCCAGATGATGCGCCCGCGCACGTCGGTCCAGACGACCATGGTCGAGGTGGCGTGCACGATGTGGGCGTAGCGCTCGAGGTCCTGGTTCAGCGTCACCAGGGCCTCGCGGTCGGCCTCGCGCTGCCGCGAGGCGCGCCGCGCCACGACCAGGCCGAGGACCAGCGCGAGCAGGCCGAGGGCGAAGGTCGCGAAGAGACCGCCGACCATGAGCCGCGCCCCCGACAGCAGACGCTCGGCGTCGTCGTTGGCCAGCCCCGCCTGGGCCTTGCGGTTGTTCTCGCCGTCGGAGACGAGCTGGTTGTAGGACCTCTCCAGCTCCATCACGTCCTGCCGCAGCGCCCGCACCGCCGGTCCCTCGGCGCCGGGGCGGTCCGCGACGTCGCCCAGGGCCTCGAGCCTGGGGAGGAGGTCGTCGTCCCAGCGCCGCTGGTCGGCGCGGGCGAGGGCCAGCAGGTCCTCGGCGCGCAGGGTCTGCTCCTGGTAGGACAGCGAGCCCTCCTGCACCCGCTGGCTCACCAGCTGCCCCTGGAGGTCGAGCTCGTCGGCGCTCGCGCCGTCGGCGAGCATGGTGTCGAGCAGCAGGAGCTCGCGCTGCACCTGGGTCAGGGTCCTGACGTTGGCGTCGACGATGGCCTGGGTGTCGCCGACGCGTCCCGAGAGCAGCCCGACCTGGCGCAGGGTCGCCACCGAGAGCACCAGGGTCACCACGAGCATCGACAGCGCCAGGGCCAGGAGCACCGCGCCGGGCACGCTCGGCGCCCACCGGCTCCGGCGGCCGCGTGCAGGCGCTCCACCCGCGAGCGGCCGGGGGTTCATCGCAGGGTGATCCGGTCGAGCTGCCATACCCACCGGGCGTCGTACTCGGGGCTGTCGAGCTCGGGGGCGCCCTCGGTCGGGTAGACGAAGCGCGTCGGCCCGTAGCCCGCCACGTCCATCGGCTCACCGTCGGTGCGGGTCGCCAGCATGAGCGGGTACGCCGACGCGTCGGAGACCGGGACGTCGGCGGTGTAGTCGTTGATCGCGTGGGTCGCCATGACCGTCGCGTCACCGGCTCCGGCCACCTCCAGCAGCGTGGCCACCAGCGGGCCGGAGAAGGTGCGGCGGCCACCGGTGGCCTGGTCGTCGTCGGCCTCGTAGGACACCGAGCCCAGCCGGTCGAGCAGGGCCCGGTCGAGCTCGAGCCGGTCGCCCACGTTGTGCACCGAACCGCCCGTGATGGTGAGCACCACGGGCCCGGTGGGCGCGGGCACCTCGTCGCCCGGCTCCAGCGTGGCCGGGGCCAGCGTCCTCACCTCGGCCACGGGCGGGGCGCCGGCCGCGGAGCCCGGGGCGTCAGGTGCCTGCGAGCAGGCCGAGCCGAGCGCGAGCAGCAGCACCAGCGGAGCGGCCGCCCGGACCGTGGCGCGGGCGGTGCGGGAGAGTCGGGTCGTGAGGTCGTCCACGGGCCCATGATCGGCAGGCCGCACCACGCGCAGCAGCACATGCGGGCTCAAGAATTCGTCAAATTCCGCTCCACGACGCCGCCGTCGTGATGACCTTCTCCCATGCACCCTCCGTGCCCGTCGAGCGACGCCGACGTCGAGCCCCTGCTGGCCGCCGGCGACCTCGTCGAGGCCGTGGGCGCACCGCTCGCGCGGGAGGTGCTGGGCGACCTGGTCGCCGGCCTCGGCGCCCGCGTCGCGGCCGTGCACGACGCCGCGTCCGCGGGCCAGGAGGAGGAGCTGCGCAGGGCGTGCCACGCCCTGCGCTCGGCGGCCGCCCAGGTCGGCGCCCGGCGCCTGGCCGCGACGACGACCGCCCTGGAGCGGTCGGGGGCCGGCGCCGCGCTCCAGCGCCTCGACGAGGTGGCGGCCTCGACCGCGCGGGCGATCGGCTCCTGGCTGGCCCGGTCCTCCTCCGACGCGCCGACCCGTGGCTGACACTGCGGCGCCGACCGGGCACGACGCGCTCCGTCGCCGCCTGGAGGCGGCCCGCGCCGACGGTCCGGTGAGCCGCGAGAGTCTCGGTGCGGTGGCCGCGGAGTGGCTGCGCGGCGCCCTGGGCACCGACTCGGCGTGGTTCCAGCAGCCGGGGGGCGGCTCGGACCCGGTCGCGGCCTGGGCCGAGCTGGGCGCCGAGCCCACCGACGACCGGCGCACCACGACGGCCAACCCCACGCTCCACGACCACCGCGGCCGGCCGCGTGCGATGGGCGCCCTCGGCGCCGTGTCCGTGCAGGGGGCAGGGGCAGCCGACCTGGGCCACCTGGTGACCTGGTCGCGGGCCCCACGGGCCTGGACGGCGGCCGACCGTCGACTGCTCCGCCGGGCCGCCGACGGCCTGGCCGTGGCGCTCGACGGGGTCACCGCCCCCTCCGAGGCCGAGCGGGCGGCCGAGGACCTCGACGCCCGCACGACCGCTGCGGTGACCCTGCTGTCCCACGAGCTACGCACGCCCCTGACCGTGCTGATGGTGGCCGTGGAGATGCTCCTGGACGGACGCCCCGGTCCGCTGACCCCGCAGCAGCAGCGCGTCCTGGAGCGCATGCAGGCCGCCACGGAGCGTCTCGGGCGCGTCGCCACCGACGCGGTGGCCCTCGTCAGCGCGGGCACCGAGGCCGGTGACGCCGGCGCGCCCGACGGTCGCGGCGTCCGGCCCTCCTCCGACCTCGACGGCGTCCTCGACCTGGTGGCGGAGACCGCCTCGGGGCGCACCTACCGCCACGGGCACCGCATCGCCGTGCGCCGCGCCCCCACACCCCCCGGGCTCCTCGTGCTGGCACCGGCGGCGGAGGTCCGCGAGGTGCTCGAGCGGGTGGTGGACAACGCGGCCAAGTTCTCCGCCGCGGGCACCGACGTCTTCGTGGCCGCGTGGCTCGCCGACGAGAGCACGGTGGAGATCATCGTCTCCGACAGCGGCCAGGGCATCCCGCCCCAGGACGTGGCCGCCCTCGGCCGGCCCTTCGCGAAGTCGTCGCTCTCGCTGCACCGGGAGGACCAGGGGCTGGGCCTGGGGCTCGCGGCGGCGCAGCGCATGGCCGAGGCCTGGGGCGGCTCGATCGAGCTCGACGCCCGGCCGGGCGAGGGCGTCACGGTCGTGGTGCGGATGCCGGGAGGCGTCCTGGCCGCGCCGCGGGGCTGAGCCGGTCGACTCAGGCGGTCACGGCGTGGTCGGCGACCATGCCGCGGTGCATGACGCGGTCGCCGACGACGCCGGAGTGGTCGGCGCGGTGCAGCACGCAGGCGTTGTCCCAGATGACCACGTCGTGGGGGGCCCAGGTGTGGTCGAGGGTGTTCTCGGGGCGCGTGGAGTGCTCGTAGAGCCGCGCCACGAGCGACGCCGACTCCTCCTCGTCGAGCCCGCTGACCGCGGCGCACCGCGACAGCGTGGTGAGGTAGAGCGAGGGCCGGCCGGTGACGGGGTGGGGCCGCACGACGGGGTGCTCGGCCGCGGACTCGTCGTCCTCCTCCAGCTCCACACCGGTGACGACGTGGGTGATCGTGCGGCCCTCGACGCGCTCGCGCAGGTCGGGGTCGAGCGACTCCAGCGCGAGGTACTGGTTGGTGAACTGCGTGGCCCCGCCCCGCTCGGGGATGCTCACGGCGCGCAGCGCGGTGTACGCCGGGGGCCGCGCGACGTAGCTGGTGTCGACGTGGAAGGTGCTGCGCGGCGGGGTCTCGCGCCCCACGTTGCTGATGAGGTTGAGGTCGGGGTGGCCCTCGACGGGCGTCTCGCCCCGGGTGAAGGTCAGCTCGCCCAGCGAGCGCAGGAACGCGAGGAACTCCTCGTTGCCCACCTCCTGGCCCGGCAGCACCACCACCCCGTGCTCGGCCAGCAGACCCGGCAGCGCGGCGCGCAGGCCGGGGTCGTCGAGGGCGACGTCGCTGACGCGGGCGCCGACGGGGTGCAGGATCTGGGTCTCCACGGGGTTCTCCTCGGGGTCGGGCGGTCGGTCGGGTCAGGCGGTCGCGTCGGGCGGTCGGGTCAGGCGGTCGGGTCAGGGGTGGGCGAGGGCGTCGTCGGCGGCGAGGCGGAAGAGCTGCGGCAGGTCGATGCCGGCCGCCCGCGCCATCACCGCGACCACGCTGGTGCGGGCGTAGGAGCAGTAGAGGCCGGCCTCCAGGAACCACGGCTCGCCGTCGGGGTCGATGCGGAAGTCGAAGAGGCCGTAGTGGCGGCAGCCGAGCGCGCGGTAGGCCCGCCGCGCGGCGGCCCAGACCCGCTCGCAGACCGGGTCCTCGGGGTCGACGATCCAGGCGTGCTCGGCGTCCTTGGCCACCAGGGCGAGGTCGCCGTCGTCGGCGCGGCGCAGCTTGTCGGCCTGGTCGCGCACGGGCTTGGTGTCGGTGTCGACGGCGTACTCCTCCAGCGGCAGGCACACCAGCTCGCCGTCGACCTCGATCACGCCGCAGCGCACCTCGCGCCCCAGCGGCACGTAGGTCTCGACCAGCGCGCGCCCACCGTGCTCGCGGGCGGCCTCGACCGCCGCGGCCAGGTCGCCCTGCTCGTGGACCAGGCTCACCCCGACCGAGTTGTCGGCCGCGACGGGCTTCACCACGACCGGCAGGGCCAGGTCGGCCGCCCCGGCCTCGGGGCCGCCGGGCACGACGTAGGCCTCGGGCACCCTGACGCCGGCGGCGGCGACCACCGCGCGGGCCAGCGCCTTGTCGGCGCCCAGCGCCATCACGGCCGGCCGGTTGCCGACGTACGGCAGGCCGAGCAGCTCCAGCAGCGCGCGGTGGTGGGTCATGCCCGAGAGGCAGAACATCTGCGGCACGACCAGGTCGACGCCCAGCCCGGCGACCACGCCGACGGCCTCGGCGAAGGGCACCGGGTCGGCAGCGGCCAGCGCGGCCGGCGACAGGTCGGCCGGGAAGCGCCACGACCCGTCGGGGCTGACGTGGGCGACGAGCGCGACGTAGCGCTCGGGGTCGGCGACGGCGGTGAGGCAGTCGCGGGCGTAGAGCAGGGAGACGTCGGCGAGGAAGTCGTCCTCGGCGGAGCCGGCCAGGTGGAGCACCCGCAAGGGTCCGGTGCTGTGCTCTGCCACGTCAGTCGCCTCCCGGCTCGACGAGCTTGCCGATATTGAGGTCGACCTTGGTCCACGGACGCAGCCGGCGCAGGTTCTGCAGCAGCAGCGACGGCACGTGCACGTGGTGGAGCATGAGGAAGGGCAGCGGGTCGGCGGGGTCGAGCACGGCGTCGCGGCCGCGCGCGAGGGTGCGCAACCGGCCCGGCAGGGTGCGCGGGTGGCGCAGCCCCTGCCACAGCTCGTGGTAGGTCCAGTGGGTGGGCCGACCGCCCAGGGGCGGCTCGACGGCGGGGGCGTCGTCGTCGAGGTAGGCCGCCGCGACGCCGGGATGGCCGTGCAGCAGGGTGATCGCGGAGTGGGTGCGCGGGTTGCACTCGATGGCCCGCACGACGCCCTCGGCGTCCTCGATGAAGTCGAAGGACAGCTGCCCGGTGAGGCCGTGGGCCGCGACGTAGGTCTCGACCCATTCCCGGATCGCGGGCTTGTCGACCATCTCGTAGGTCAGCTGCCAGGCCGAGGAGCGGCAGCAGATGTAGACCTGGAGCCGCCCGTCGCGCACGGTGCCGTGGGTGCAGTACTCCTCGCCCTCCACGAACTCCTGGAGGATGAAGGGGTGCTCCGGGGAGATCGGGAGCCGCGCCAGGTGGGCGGCCGTCTCCTCGCGGGTCGCCAGCGGCAGGCGGGTGAGGTCGAGGCGGCGCACGGGGTCGTAGGGGATCGACTTGAGGATGTAGGGCCGCGCGGAGCGCGAGAAGTCGAAGTCGAGCACCTGCTGCGGGTCGGTGATCCGGTGGGTGTCGGGCACCGCGAGGCCGAGCGCAGCCGCCGACTCGGCGAAGAGGTGCTTGTCGTCGACGCGGCGCAGGTCGTCGGGGTCGAGGTGGACCACCTCGCAGTGCGGCTCCAGGACCCGCTTGGCCTCGGCGTCGGCGATGCTCGCGGCCGGCGAGCAGACCGGCACGTAGACGTCGACGCCCTCCTGCCGCACCACGCGCAGCAGCGCCGCGGCGTAGTCGGGCGAGGAGATGTCGGGCACGACGTGGAAGGCGTCGACGGCGCGCGAGAAGCGGTGGCCGGTGAGCCGGTAGCGCCGGGTCTCGACCATGACGACCCGGTGCCCCGCGAGGTGCATCAGCCGCGCGATCTCCAGCGCCTTGGTCATCTTCCCCCCGCTGACCAGCACCGTACGTCGCTCCGCCGCGGTCGCGCCGGGGTCGGGTCGGGCGCAGCGGGCGGCCCGCCCGCGCGCGGCGGCGACGCCGGTGACGACCAGGTCGACCGGCAGCGTGGCCTGCAGCAGGGCCAGCGCGCCCATGGTCTTGGCGAGGGTCACCGCGCCGGTCGCGGCGCTCGAGAGGGCGGCCACGGCTCAGACCCGCCGGGCCAGCGTCAGGCCGTCGCGCAGCGGCACGAGCACCTGCTGCACCCGGGGGTCGGCGGCGAGCGCTGCGTTGAGGTCGGCCACGGCGCGGCCGTTGGCGCTCGTGGCGCCGTCGGGGCCGCCGGCCCAGGGCTCGCCCTGCAGCAGGGTGTTGTCGAGGGCCAGCAGACCGTCCTCGGCGAGCAGGCCGGTGTCGAGGAGGAGGTCGACGTAGGCGGCGTAGCCGGTCTTGTCGGCGTCGACGAAGACCAGGTCGAAGACCTCACCCGCGTCGGCCAGGCGGCGCAGCGTGGCGAGCGCCGGGCCCACCTCGACCCGGATGCGACCGCCGGCCGGGGAGGCCGCGAAACACTCGGCGGCCAGGGCGGCGACGGCGGCGTCGAGCTCGCACGCCACCACCTCGCCGCCCTCGGGCAGCGCCTCGGCCATGGCGAGCGCGGAGTAGCCGGTGAACATGCCCACCTCGAGCACCCGGCGGGCGCCGCCGGTGCGCACGAGCAGCTGGAGCAGCGCACCCTCGACGTGGCCGGAGAGCATCTCCTGCTCCAGGTGCACCCCCCCGCTGCGCCCGCTCCAGTCCTCGGCTTGCGTGCGCGCGGTCAGCGCGGTCAGCGCAGGTGACTCGGGGCTGGTGCCGGCCTCGAGGTAGGGCTCCAGGCCCCCGGCGACCGCCCGGGCCCGGGCGAGGTCGGCCCGCACGTCGTCGGGCACTCCCGCGACGTCGACCAGGCCGGCCTCGACCCGCTCGAGCAGCGCGGCGACGATGCCGACCGGCGTCACCGGCCGCGGGCCGGGCACCGGCTCAGGCACCGGCCGGGGTCTCGGCGCGGGTGTACTGGTCGACGCCCTCGCCGCCGCGCGGCAGCGACGCGCAGACCCGCTTGTGCTCGGCGAGGATCTCGACGAGCTCGGGCACGTCGAGGTCGTTGACGAAGTAGCAGGTGCCGATCGGGCGCGGCACGGCCGCGCGCAGCAGGCCGTCGCGGGTCTGCAGGATCGAGGCCGTCGCCCTCTCCAGCACCTCGGGGGTGAAGAGCGGGCTGTCGACGGCCAGACCGAGGCCGCTGAAGAGGGCCAGCACCCGGTCGCGCTGGTCGGCGCCGATGTAGCCGCGCTGCTCGGCGATCGTGGCCGAGAAGGCCATGTCGATGCTGATCGCGTGGCCGTGGAAGAAGGGCGGCGAGGGGGTCAGCTCGAGGGTCGGGCTCCAGGTGTGGCCGTAGGCGATGACCCGGTCGAGGTCGAGCTCGTGGAGGTTGGGCACCTCGAGCTCGAGCATGGTGCGGATGGCGTCGTAGGTGATCCGGTCGGAGACCTCGCGCAGGTGCTCGCCGTCTGCGGCGTGGCCGAAGGCGGTGTGCAGCAGGTCCTCGCCGTACTTCTCCAGCGCCTCGAAGGTGTCGAGGTGGGCCACGGTGGCGATCTTGATGATCTCCGCGATGCCGTTGCGCACCTGGTCGACGGGCAGGGTCTCCAGCAGCGAGAAGTCGAGGAGCACCTTCTTGGAGGCGTGGTAGGCGCCGAGCCGGTTCTTGTGCTTGCCGTGGTTGGCGCCGACCTTGATCGAGACGCTGGCGTCGATGAGGCCGATCAGCGTCGTCGGGATGCGCACGTAGTCGGTGGAGCGCTTGTAGGAGGCGCACGCGAAGCCGGCCACGTCGGTGGTCAGTCCGCCGCCGACGACCAGCACCTGCTCCTTGCGCATCAGCCCGAAGTCGGCGAAGGCGTCGACGATGCGCTCCAGCGTGCGCAGCGACTTCGCGGTCTCCGCGATCCGCACCGGCACGGTGGTGAGGGCGATGTCGTGGTGGGCGAAGTACGCCGCCATCCGCTCGCCGTGCAGCCGCTCGACGGCCTCGTCGACGACGGCCAGGCAGCGGCCGAAGTCGCGGAAGGTGTCGGCGAGCTCGGTGTTGGCCGGGTCGAAGACGCCCGGCACGATCACCAGGGAGTAGTCGATCTTCTCGTAGGCCTCCACGTGGAAGGCGGTCTCGGTGGCCTCGAGCCGGGCCAGCGGGGCGCCGGGCTCCTGCGCCGGCACGGGGGTGGGCACGTCGGTGGTCTGGGTCATCTCGGCTCCTCTGGTCGCCGGGGTCAGGCGGTCTGGGTGAAGGACTGGAGGTCGGTCAGCTCGAGGCGGTCGCGGCGGGCGGTCGCGCGCTCGAAGTCGTGGCCGGCGGTGTTGGCGTTGGGGAAGGCCACGACGCTCAGACCGGCGCGGGCGGCCGCCTCGACGCCGCCGAGGTTGTCCTCGACCGCCACGCAGGAGCCGGCCGGCTCGCCCAGGGCGGCCAGCGCGAAGGTGTAGGCCTCGCCGTCGGGCTTGGGCTGCTCGACCTGGGTGCGGTCGACGACGAGGTCGAGGTCGTCGAAGGAGATCCGGTCGGCCACGGCGCGGCCCAGGGCCATGACGTTCTCACGCGACGTCGTGGTCACCAGCGCGACCTTGTGGCCGGCCTCGCGCGCCGCGGTGATGGTCTCGACCACGCCGTCGCGGGGGGTCAGGTCGGCCTCGCCCAGCAGTTGCTGGAAGATCTCCGACTTCGTCTGGTGCACCGCGTCGGCGTCGACGTCGGCGCCGGTGCTGCGCGCGTGCTCGGCGATCCGGTCGCGGCCCCCGCTGGTGGCCAGCATCTCGGCGTACTCCTCCTGGCCCCACTGCCAGTCGAGGCCGTGGGAGGCGAAGGCCCGGTTGAAGGCCTCGCGCTGCAGCTCGGAGGTGTCGGCGATGGTGCTGATGGAGCCGAAGAGGATGGCGGTCATCGTGGGTGTCCGATCTGTGGCGGGGGTCTGCTGGGTGGTGCGGATCCCTTCGATCGTCGGCGGGCCCCGGGGGGCCCGGGCTCCCCCCTTCGGGCGCGCTTGCCTCGCTCCCCACCCCTTCGGGCAGGGCAGGGCAGGGCAGGGTCGACGGTCCGGGCCGACCATCTGCGCCGACCAGCTGGGCCGACCATCTGGGCCGACCATCTGGGCCGACCATCTGGGCCGACCATCTGGGCCGACCATCTGGGCCGACCGGTCTGTGCCGAGGGGTGGGGCGGTCGGTGAGGGACGTGCCTAGCCTCGGGGCATGGCCACCTCGACCTCGCACCCCCGCACCTCCGACGGCTCGGCCGCCCCGACCTCCGCGCGCCGCGGCCCGGCCGGCTCGCGCGGCCTGGCCTGGGCCGTGCTGGCCGGCGCCGTGCTGCAGGTCGTGGCGCCCGTGGTGCAGTCGCTGGGCCTGGGCTCCTCCCCCGGCGAGGGTGCGGGGGCCGACCTGCTCATCACCCCCGTGGGCTGGGCGTTCTCGATCTGGGGGGTCATCTACACCCTGGCGCTGGCCCAGGCCGTCGCCGTGCTCGTGCGGGGTGCCGACTCCGTGCCGCGCGCGCTCCAGGTCGCGCAGGTCGTGCTCTACCTCGGCGGCACGGTGTGGATCGTCTGCGCCGCGGTCGACAGCAGCGTCGCCACCGCCGTCGCGCTGCTGGTCATGGCCGTCGCCGGGGTCGCCGGCGCCCTCGTGGCCGCGCGCGGCGCCCTGCCCGCCGGGTGGTTCGGCGCGCTGACCCGCGCCGCCGCCGGGCTCTACGGCGGCTGGGTCACCGCCGCCCTCTTCCTCAACCTCTCGACGGCCGCGGTCGCGCTCGACCTCGCCGACGTGGCCGACCTCGGCTGGCAGCTCGGCGCCCTCGCCGTCGCCGCGGCGACCCTCGTCGTCGTCACCCTGGCCACCCGCGGCCTGGTCGCCTACGCCGTCGCCGGCGGCTGGGCCCTCGTCGGCATCGCGGTCACCGGCTCCGCCGACGGCACCGCCGCCGTCGTCGTCACCGCCCTGGCCGCCCTCGCCGTCCTCGCGGGTGCCACGCTCCTCGCCCGGCGCCGCGCGTCGCGCTGAGGCCCTCCTGGCCCTCTCACCCCCTCCGGTGGTCCGCTCGCGGCGGTGACGGGCGCAAGGTGGGCACCATGCGATCCCTCGTCCGCGGTCTCGTCGCCGGCGCTGCCGGCACCACCGTCCTCAACGCCACGACCTACCTCGACATGGCCCTCACCGGCCGCTCGGCGAGCAGCGCGCCCGCCGACACCGTCACCGCCGCCGCCGACCTGGTGCACCTCGACCTGCCCACCGCCGGCAGCCGCGAGGAGGCGTACGGCGCCCTGGCCGGGCTCGGCGTCGGGGTCGGCGTGGGTGCGGTCGCCGCGCTCGTCCGCTCGGCCGGGGTGCGGCTGCCGTGGCTGGCCGAGTCGGCCGTCATCGGCTTCGGCGCGATGGCCGCCACCGACGGTCCGATGGCGGTGCTCCAGGTCACCGACCTCACCACGTGGTCGGCCACCGACTGGGGTCGCGACGTCGTGCCTCACCTGGTCTACGGCGCCGCGGTCGCGTGCGCCCTGCGGGTCACCGAGCCCGACGACGAGCGCGACGACGGGCGCGACGACGAGGGCCCGGCGCGCCCAGGACGGCTGCTGCTGCGCAGCCTGGCCATCGGCCTGGCCACCGGCGCGCGCAGCTCCTGGGGTCTCGTGCCGCCCGGCCTGGTCGCCGGGAAGGCGCCGCTGGCGCTCGCGGGTGGCCTGGTGGGCACCGAGCTGGTCTTCGACAAGCTGCCCTCGACCCCGTCGCGCGTGGGCGGGCCGACCGTGGCGCGGGTGCTGAGCGCGGCCGGCGGCGCGGGGGTGCTGGCCCGTCACGAGGGCGCGGCCGGCGTGTGGCCGGCCGTGGCCGCGGGCGCCGTCGGCGCCGTGGCCGGCACGGTCCTCGGCTCGGTGTGGCGCGACCTGTGCGCCGACCGGTCCTGGGAGGCCGCGGGAGCCGTCGTCGAGGACGCCGTCTCGGCCGCGCTCACCGCCTACGCCGTGGCCACCTGACCGCGGCCCGACCGCGGCGGGTCGTGAGACGCTGGCGCCATGGCCGGCCCCCCACCTGACGCTCCCGTGCGGCGGGGTCGTCCCGGATACGACCAGGCGACCGTGCTGCGGCGTGCGATCGAGCTCTTCAACCGGCAGGGCTACGACGGCACCTCCATGGGCGACATCGCCCAGGAGCTCGGCCTGACCAAGTCGGCGATCTACCACCACGTGCCCAGCAAGGAGCACCTCCTCAGCGCCGCGCTCGACGAGGCGCTGGGCGAGCTCACCGCGGCGATCGAGGAGGCCGCCGACGCCAGCACCGGCACCACGGCCACCCAGCGCCTCCACGACGTGGTGCACCGCTCGGTGCGCATCCTCGTCGACCACCTGCCCGCCGTGACCCTGCTGCTGCGGGTCCGGGGCAACAGCGAGGTCGAGCAGGCCGCCCTCGCCCGCCGCCGCGTGCTCGACGACCGGCTGGCCGGGCTCGTGGCCGCGGCCGCCGAGGAGGGCTCGGTGCGCGCCGACCTCCCTCCCGAGCTGCTGAGCCGGCTGCTCTTCGGGCTCGTCAACTCCCTGGTGGAGTGGTATCGCCCCGGCGGTCCGCTCGACACCGACGCCCTGGCCCGTGCCGTCGGCGCCATCGCCTTCGACGGGCTGCGCGGCCCCGCGTCGCCCCCGCCGGAGGGGCCCGCGGGTCAGGCGTCGAAGTCGACCGTGACCGCGTCGCCCACCGGGTAGCCCTGGCAGGTGAGCACGTAGCCGCGGGCCAGCTCGTCGTCGTCGAGGGCGTAGTTGCGGCGCAGGTCCACCTCACCGGCGGCCACGTGGGCCCGGCACGTGCCGCACACCCCGCCCTTGCAGGCGAAGGGCAGGTCGCTGCGGGTGGCGGCAGCGCCGTCGAGGATGCTCTGGCCGCGTCGCTGGGGGGCGGTGGTGGTGCGTCCGTCGAGCACGAGGGTGACCTCGCTGGTCTCCCCGTCGGCGGCCGGCCCGGCCTCCTCGCGCACGACCTCGGGCGGCGGCTCGTCGACGTGGAAGAGCTCCACGTGCACCCGGTCGGCGCCGACGCCGAGCTCGGCGAGCACCGCGCGGGCGTCGGTGACCAGCCCGAAGGGACCGCACAGCCAGACGTGGTCGAGCGCCTCCACCGGCACCAGCGCCCGCAGCAGCCTCCGGAGCCGGTCGGCGTCGAGGCGCCCCGAGAGCAGCTCCACCTCGCGGGGCTCGCGGCTGAGCACGTGGACGACGTCGAGGCGTGCGGCGTACCGGTCCTTGAGGTCGGCGAGCTCCTCGGCGAACATCACGGTGCTCGCGCGGCGGTTGGCGTAGACCAGGGTGACGCGCGCGTCGGGGTCGGCGAGCACGGTCGCGGCGATCGAGAGCATCGGGGTGATGCCCGAGCCGGCCGCGACGCACAGGTGCCGGGCCGGGCGGGCGGGGTCGGCGCGCAGGGCGCCGGTGGGGGTCTGCACCTCCACGACGTCGCCGACCGCGACCTCGCGCACCAGCCAGGTGGAGAAGAGCCCGCCGGGGATCTCGCGCACGCCCACCCGCGGCGCCGCCCCCGCCGGCGCGCAGATCGAGTAGCTGCGGCGGTGCTCCTCGCCGTCGATCGTGCGGCGCAGCGTGAGCGCCTGCCCCGCCGCGAAGTCGTACGCCGCGCGCAGCGGCTCGGGCACGGCGAAGGTGATGGCCGCGGAGTCGTCGGTCAGCGGGTCGACGGCGGCGACCCTCAGCTCGTGGAAGCGGGCGCGCGCCATCAGATCTCCTTCACGTGGTCGAAGGGCTCGAGGCACTCCTCGCAGCGGTACATCGCCTTGCAGGCCGTCGCGCCGAACTCCGAGGTCAGCGCCGTGCGCCCCGACCCGCAGCGCGGGCAGGCGACCTGCCGGCGCGTCGGCAGCAGCCGCAGCACGGTGGGGCCCTCGGTGGCCGGGGCCGCGCCGGGCGGGGAGATCCCGTGGGCGCGCAGCGCGGCGCGACCGCGCTCGGTGATCCAGTCGCTGGTCCAGGCCGGGGCCAGCCGCACCCGCACGTCGACGTGGGCGAAGCCGTGCTCGCGCAGGCGGTGCACCAGGTCGTCGCGCATGGTGGCCAGGGCCGGGCAGCCGGAGTAGGTCGGGGTCACGGTGAGCACCACCGTCCCGCCCTCGACCGCGACCTCGCGCAGCACACCGAGGTCGGCGAGCGTGAGCATCGGCATCTCGGGGTCGGTGACCTCCTCCGCGGCCCGGCGGGCGAGCGTCGCGGCGCCTGCGTCGACCACGGCGCTCACCAGCGCCCCGTGGGGTGGGCCCGGGCGACGACCTGCATCTCGGCGAGCATCCGGCCGAGAGCCTCGGTGTGGCGCCCGTCGCGGCCGGCGCCGCGCCCCAGCGGACCGGTCGGGGGCACGGTGGGCCGGTCGAGCCCGCCCACCGACAGCACCTGCTCGAGCAGCACGTCGACGCCGGCGGCCAGCCCGGCGGGGTCGACCCCGAAGCCCTGCTCGGCCGCGGTCGCCTCCACCGGGTGGGTGCGGAAGAGCTCGTGGTGCAGCGGCCAGACCACGTCGAGGCCGGCGCGCATCCGTCGGCGCGACTCCTCGGTGCCGCGGGCCAGCGTGACGCACCAGCGGGCGGCGTGGTCGCGGTGGTAGGCGACCTCCTTGACCCCCTTCGCGGCGATCGCGGCGAGCACGGGGTCGATGCTGTCGCGCAGCCGCTCGAGCAGCGCCAGGCGATGGGTCGCGAAGAGCAGCAGGCGGGCGGTGGTGACCGCGAAGTCGCCGTTCTCCCCCTCGACCAGGCGCACGTTGCGGAAGCCCGCGTCGTCGCGGAAGAAGGCGAGTGCGTCCTCGGGCGGCACCGGCGACCCCGCGGGCAGCGTCGGCACCACCGACGGGTCGGCGGCCGCCGCTCGCGCCAGCAGCAGGCGCGCCTGGCCGAGGAGGTCGAGGGCGATGTTGGCCAGCGCGATGTCCTCCTCCAGGTCGGGGGCGTTGCTGGCCCACTGCGAGAGCCGGTGTGAGTAGACGAGCGCGTCGTCGCCGAGCATCAGGCAGTAGGCCGCGAGCGCCGCGCCGTCGACGCCGGCGGCCGGCGTGGTGTCGACGCCCGCGAGCGGGTCCTCGAAGTCCTGGCCGAACGCCCACTGCGCGCTGTCGTCGCCGAGCAGCCCGTCGTAGGCGCTGGCTTGGTCGCTGGCATGGTCGCTGGCGTGGTCGCTGGCGTGGTCGGTCATGGGGGCCGCCTCCTACATGTGGGGGACGTCGTCGGGGATGTCGTAGAAGGTCGGGTGGCGGTAGACCTTGTCGCCGGCGGGGGCGAAGAGCGGGTCCTTCTCGTCCGGGCTCGACGCGGTGATCGCGTCGGCGCGCACGACCCAGATGCTCACGCCCTCGTTGCGGCGGGTGTAGACGTCGCGGGCGTTGTGCACGGCCATCTGGTCGTCGGCGGCGTGCAGCGAGCCGACGTGCACGTGGTTGAGGCCGCGCTTGCCGCGCACGAACACCTCGTAGAGCGGCCACTCCCCCTGCGGCGCCCCGCTCACGAGACCGCCTCCTGCTGCTCCGGCTCCTGCTGCTGGCGCCGGGCGAAGGCGCTCGCGGCCTCGCGGACCCAGGCGCCGTCCTCGTGGGCACGGCGGCGGTGCGCGACCCGCTGGGCGTTGCACGGCCCCGACCCGCTGACGACGTCGCGGAACTCCGCCCAGTCGGGCTGGGTGAAGTCGTGGCCGCCCTTCTCGTCGTTCCACACCAGGTCGGGGTCGGGCAGGGTGACGCCGAGGGCCCGCGCCTGCGGCACGGTCATGTCGACGAACTTCTGGCGCAGCTCGTCGTTGGTGTCGCGCTTGACGCCCCAGGCCATCGACTGCGCGGTGTGGGAGGAGTCGGCGTCGGGCGGGCCGAACATCATGAGCGCCGGCCACCAGAAGCGGTCGACCGACTCCTGCACCATCGCGCGTTGCGCGTCGGTGCCGCGCATCATCGTGGCCAGCAGCTCGAAGCCCTGGCGCTGGTGGAAGGACTCCTCCTTGCACACGCGGATCATCGCGCGGCCGTAGGGGCCGTAGGAGGTGCGGCACAGCGGCACCTGGTTGCAGATGGCCGCGCCGTCGACCAGCCAGCCGATGGTGCCGACGTCGGCGTAGGACAGCGTGGGGTAGTTGAAGATCGAGGAGTACTTCTGCTTGCCCTCGATCAGCTTCTCCGTCAACTCTTGACGGGAGACGCCGAGGGTCTCGCAGGCGGAGTAGAGGTAGAGCCCGTGGCCGGCCTCGTCCTGCACCTTGGCCAGCAGGATCGCCTTGCGCCGCAGCGAGGGGGCGCGGGTGATCCAGGCGCCCTCGGGCTGCATGCCGATGATCTCGGAGTGCGCGTGCTGCGCGATCTGGCGCACGAGCGTGGCGCGGTAGCGCTCGGGCATCCAGTCGCGCGGCTCGATGCGGTCGTGGCGCGCGAGGGTCGCCTCGAAGGAGGCCTGCTCGGCCTGCGCGGGTGCCGTCGTCATAGGGCCTCCTGATTGACAGACCGGCTGATTTACAGACCGACCGGTCAGGAATAGTCTGTCACGCGGCCCGACGCCGTGCAACGGGCCCGACCGCACCCCCAGACCCGCACCCCGACCCGCAGGAGAGCGCATGTACCGCGTGACCATCCAGTACGCCGTGCCCGAGGACCCCGAGGCCTTCGACCGCCGCTACGCCGAGGGCCACGTGCCGCTCGTGCTGCCCGTGCCGGGCCTGCGCTCCTTCACGTGGTCGAAGGTCCGACCGATGGGCGGCGACCCGGCCGCCGGGCCCTACATGGTGGCCCAGCTCGACTTCGACGACCGCGAGGCGATGACGGCGGCGCTGTCGTCGCCCGAGATGGCCGCCGCGGGCGCCGACGCCGACGAGATCGGCGTGCCGCGCACGATGTTCGCCGGCGAGGTCGTCCCCGAGCTCGGCTGACCCGCCCCTCCTCAGCGGACGGGACTCGGCGGACGGGGCTCAGCGGACGGGGCTCAGCGGACGGGGCTCAGCGGACGGGGCGGCGGTCGACCAGGCGCCGCATCTTGCCCACCGAGCGCTCCACGCTCCCGGGGTCGACGACGTCGACCTCGACGCTCACCCCGATCCGGCTCTTCACCAGGTGCTCGACGCGGCGGCCGGCCTCGGTCGCCGCGGCCGGGTCGGCCGCCTCGCGCCGCTCCACGACCACCCGCATCGTGTCGAGGGTGCCGGTGCGCTCGAGCACGCACTGGAAGTGCGGTGAGAGCTCCGTGGTGGTGAGCACCAGCTCCTCCACCTGGGTCGGGAAGAGGTTGACGCCGCGCAGGATGATCATGTCGTCGGTGCGTCCGGTGACCTTCTCCATGCGCCGCATGGTGCGCGCGGTGCCGGGCAGGAGCCGGGTCAGGTCGCGGGTGCGGTAGCGCAGCACCGGCATGGCCTGCTTGGTCAGCGAGGTGAGCACGAGCTCGCCCTTCTCGCCGTCGGGCAGCACGTCCCCGGTCACGGGGTCGATCACCTCGGGGTAGAAGTGGTCCTCCCAGACCGTCAGACCGTCCTTGGTCTCGACGCACTCGCTGGCCACGCCGGGCCCGATCACCTCCGAGAGCCCGTAGATGTCGACGGCGTGCATGTCGAGACGCTCCTCGATCTCGCGGCGCATGTCGTCGGTCCACGGCTCGGCGCCGAAGATGCCGACCCGCAACGAGGTCGACCGGGGGTCGACGCCCTGGCGCTCCATCTCCTCGACGATGGCGAGCATGTAGGAGGGCGTGACCATGATGAGGTCGGGGCGGAAGTCGACGATCAGCTGCACCTGGCGCTCGGTCATCCCGCCCGAGACCGGCACGACGGTGCACCCCAGCCGCTCGGCGCCGTAGTGGGCACCGAGGCCGCCGGTGAAGAGGCCGTAGCCGTAGGCGTTGTGCAGCACGTGGCCCGGTCGGCCGCCCGCGGCGCGGATGCTGCGCGCCATCACCGCGGCCCAGGTGTCGACGTCGTCGCGGGTGTAGCCGACCACCGTGGGTCTGCCGGTCGTGCCGGAGGAGGCGTGCACCCGCACCACCTGCTCGCGGGGCACCGCGAACATCCCCCACGGGTAGTTCTCGCGCAGGTCGGCCTTGGTGGTGAAGGGCAGCCGGGCGAGGTCGCCGAGGTCGCGGACGTCGTCGGGGTGGACGCCGGCACCGTCGAGTGCGGCGCGGTAGTGCGGCACGTGGGTCCAGGCGTGGCGCACGCTGCGGCGCAGCCGCTCGGTCTGCAGGGCGCGCAGCTCGTCGAGCGAGGCCGTCTCGATCGGGTCGAGGTCGTCAGGGCGGGCGATGGGCTCCGGCATGGGTCCACAGTGCGTCGACCGCACCCGCCCGGTCCACCCGTCACGGGGTCGAGGTTTGGTCCGGGGCGCCGCGGGAACGGTGGTGGTATCACGGATATTTCACGTTTCCTTGACTGCCGCCCACGCGGCGCACGACCCCGATCGGCGCCGACGTCCCCCCGGTAGGCGCTCGGTCGGGAGGCGCTCCCGCGGTGCACGCGCCGCGGGAGCGCCGGTCGTGCGGCACCCCTTCCCCACCCGCTCAGGAGACGTCGCATCGAGATCCACGCCACCGCCGGTCCGCTCGGAGCGGACCGACCCGCTGACTGCTACGTCCTCGTCGGCGACGACTACGCCTCGGTGCTGACCGACCTCATGGCGGCCGTGCCGAGCGGCTGGGTGCTCCTGTCGGTCGACGTCGTGCCCGACCCGGGCGAGACTCAGAACCGGTAGGCGAAGCGCTCGAGGTCCTCGGCGTGGGCCGTCTCGACCAGGTGGCGGGTGGTCACGTCGTAGGAGCGCCAGTAGGCGCGCTCGCGGTCGGTGACGTTGGTGGGCGGCACCGCCAGCTCGAGGCCCACCAGCTCGCGCAGGTCGCGCTCGAGGTGCTCCATGCGCAGCACGACGTCGGCCTCGCGCACGTGGCCCTCGTTGATCCGGCGGGGCGTCGCGTCCCGCCCGATCGCCGCGCTGACCCAGGCGACGAAGTCCGTGGTGACCGCGTCGACGATGCGGTCCACCGCGCCGGGGGTCTGGTGCACCCACGACGAGGGGTCGCGCAGCTCGTGGACCCAGCGGGTGCGGGTGCGCTCGTGCTCCGCGACGTAGAAGTCGAAGGGGTTGCGGGTCGTGGTGACCACCCGCAGGCCGTGGTCGGCGGGCAGCAGCCCGGCGGCGACGAGCTCGCCGACCGTGCCGTGCTTGACGTCGACGCCGTGCCGGCGCACCTCCCCGGCCGCCGGCACCTCCTCGACCCCGGGCCGGGCGAGGAGGGCCTCGCGCAGGGCCGTGCTCCCGGTGCCGGGGGCGGCCGTTACGAGCAGGCGGGCCGTGCGGTCGACCAGGGCCATCAGGGACCGACGCTGTGGGGGCTCATGGCGCCAGCCAACCGCAGCGCCCACGTCACCGCCTCACCCCGGGACCCGAGGCCGGGGCCGGTCCCGGAGCGGGTCAGGGAGCAGGTCAGGGAGCGATGTCCAGCCGGGCGATGAGGTCGCCCGACAGCAGGAAGCGGTAGCGCAGGTCGGCGACGCCGCCGGGGAAGTCGCCCTCCAGCCGCACCAGGACCACCCAGCGCCCCGCGTCGTGGCGCTCCGCGCCGCGCACCCGGGTGGTGTAGGTGAACTCCGAGCCGGCCCCCTCCAGGAAGCCGCGGACGCGCTCGGCGCCGGTGAAGACCTCGTCCTGGTCGGTCACCTCGGCGTCGGGTGCGAAGGTGCGGGCGGCGGCGTCGACCTCGCCGGAGGTGTGCGCGGCGAGGTAGGTCCGGATCACGGCGGGCAGGGTGCTCGGGGTCGTCGTCATGGGGCCCACCCTGAGCGCTCCGCCCGGGAGAGGGGCAAGGGCTGGCCCCTCCCCCAGGGGGAGGGGGCACACTGCCGGGGTGCTGACGATCGGAGAGTTCTCGCGCCTGACGCACCTGAGCGTGCGCACCCTGCGGCGCTACCACGAGGCGGGGCTGCTGCTGCCCGACTCGGTCGACACGACGACCGGTCACCGCCGCTACACCGCCGAGCAGATCCCGACCGCGCAGGTCATCCACCGGCTGCGCGAGCTCGACGTGCCGCTCGCCGACGTCCAGCGCATCGTGGCATGCCCCGACCCCGGCGACCGGGCCACCCTCGTCGGCGACCACCTCCGCCGCCTCGAGGCCGAGCTGTCCCGCACGCGCGCCGCCGTCGTGTCGCTGCGGCGGCTGCTGCGCCCCGACCCCGCCCCGGTGGCGGTGGAGCTGCGCTCGGTCAGCCCCACCGTCGTCGCCGCCGTCGAGGCCGAGGTCGGGCTCGACGACGTCCTGGCGTGGTATGCCGGCGCCGCGGCCGAGCTCGCCGCCGCGGTGCCCGAGCCGACCGGCCCGCCCGGCGGGCTCTACGACAACGCGCTGTTCGAGACCGGCCGGGGACACGCCCTGGTCCACCGGCCGACGGCGCGACCCCCGACGGTCGGGCGCGTGCGTCCGGCGACGCTGCCGGCCGTCGAGCTCGCCGTCGCCACCCACGTCGGCCCGCACGACGACATCGACGTCACCTACGGCGAGGTGGGCGCCTGGCTGGTCGCCAACGCCCTCACGGTCGCGGGCCCGGTCCGCGAGACCTACCTGGTCGGCCCCGCCGACACCGCCGACCCCACCGCCTGGCGCACCGAGATCGGCTGGCCCGTCTTCCGGGTCGGGGCGGGCTGAGCGCGGCCGTCCGTGCGCGGGTCGGGTGAGGCCGGCAGTGCCCTGCGGTCCCAGGTCGTCCGCCGGCGTTCGCGCGCCCGCCGTGGGGCCGCAGGGTGCAGCGCATGACCTAGGTCCCCCCGGTGCACGTCCTACGACGGTGTCGCGGTCGCCCCCGCCGGGCCTGGATGGGCACATGGACCGCACCAGGACGAGCCGGGGCCCGGGCACCCTGGAGGCGGGGGCCCCCGGTCGCAACCTCGCGGTCGACGTCGTACGGGTGTCGGCCCTGCTGACCGTGGTCGCGGGGCACTGGCTCAAGCAGGGTCTCTACGTCGACGACTCCGGTGTCCTGATGCGCTCCGGGCTGCTCGCGCGCGCCGAGTGGACGCACCCGCTCACCTGGCTGCTCCAGGTCATGCCGCTGTTCTTCCTGGTGGGTGGCTACGTCAACGCGCGGTCGTGGCGCCACGCCCGTGGCCGCGGTGACACCTACGGCACCTGGCTGAGCGGACGACTCTCGCGTCTGACCCGGCCACTCGTGCCGCTCCTCCTGCTCTGGTCGCTCGCGGCCCCCCTGTCGCTGGCCCTCGCGCCGCAGCGCCGGTGGCTCGAGGTCGGCTCCGACACGTCCCTGCGAGCCACGTGGTTCCTGGCCGTCTACGTCGTCGCCGTCGCCGCCGTGCCCCTCACCGACGCCCTGTGGCTGCGCTGGGGCTGGCGCAGCATCGCGGCGCCCTGCGTGGCGGTCGCCGTCGTCGACCTCGCACAGATCGCCACCGGCAGCATGGCCGTCGGCGCCCTCGACGTGGTCCTCGTCTGGGGCACCGTGCACCAGCTCGGGTACTGCTGGCTCGACCGCCGCCGCTCGCCCCGCCCGGCCGTGCTCGGCACGGCCGCCGTCGCAGCCGTCGCGGCGGCGGTCGGTCTGGTGGCGGTGGGCCCGTGGGGGGTCTCGATGGTGGGGGTGTCGGGCTTCGGGCTCAACAACACCTACCCCCCGCGCCTCCCGCTCCTGCTGCTCGGCCTGGCCCAGGCGGCGGTGGTGCTGGCCGTCGAGCCGTGGCTGCAGCGGGTCGGTGCGGTGCGCGGGGTGGCGGCACTGCTCCTCGCGGTGGGGCCCCGGTCGATGACGGTCTACCTGTGGCACCTCACCGTCCTCTCCCTGCTGGCGGCCGGCTCCCTGGCGCTGGGAGGCCTCGGCCTCCACGCCTACCCGGCGACGGCGGCGTGGTGGGTGCTGCGTCCTGCGTGGCTGGGCGTCCTCGTCCTCGCCACCGCGCTGGTCGTCCTCGTCCTCGGCCGGGTCGAGACCGCCCCCACCCACGTGCCGCGACGCCGCCGCCCCCTGGTCCCCCTCGCCGAGGTCGGCGTCGTCTGCGCCGGCGTCGGCGCCATGGCCGCCTACGGCCTCGGTCAGCCCGACGGCACCGTCCGCTGGCCGCTCGCGCCCCTCACGGCCCTCGCGCTGCTGGCCCTGGCCCACCGGTCCGCGGCCGCCCGCGCCACGCCGACGCCCGTCGGTTGAGCGCGGCCCCTCGCGTGCCGCACGTCGCGTGCCGTACGTCGGGTGCCGTCCAGCGGGGGCGTGCCTCACCCCAGCTGGACCCCCTCGACCGCAGCGCTGGTGCGCGCCACGACGTCGGCCGCCCGGTCCACGCACTCCTCGGCCGGCAGCGCGGTGTCGACGCGGTGCGCGTCGGGCCACGGCGACCACGCCGCCCGCGCACGGGCCGCGATGTCGGCGTCGGCGTCGGAGGGGCCCGCGCTCCTGCGCCCGATGCGCTCCTGGGCCGACGCGAGCGACAACGAGCACCGCAGGGCGACGAGGGCGGCGCTCGACCCGGCGGCCAGGCGACGTGCCTGCTCCCGGTGCGCGTCGTCGCCCCAGGTGGCGTCGAGCACCACCGTCTCGCCCATCGCGAGGAGCCGGCCCGCACGCCGCAGCATCTCCTCGTAGGTGCGTGCGGTGACGTCGCGGGCGTAGAGGCCGGTGGCGTACGCCGCGGGCGCCGGCGTGTCGGGATCGAGGCCGGCGAGCTCCTTGCGGATCCGGTCGCTGCTCACGACGGCGTGGCCGCACCGCTGTGCGAGTCCCTCGGCGAGGGTGGTCTTGCCCGTGCCGGGCGGCCCTCCGACCAGCACCAGCCGCACCGCGCCGGCACGCAGGTGGTCGAGGCCGAGCCTGACGTGGCGAGCGACCTCGCCCTCGCCGTCGGCCGCTCCCTGCAGGCACCCGACCTTGGCCCGCACCAGCGCCCGGTAGGCCGTGAAGTGGTGCACCAGCGAGGTGGGGGCCGGGTCGCTCGCCCGAGCGGTGTAGGAGCGGACCAGGAGCCGGGCCGCCGCAGGGTCTCCGAGGCGCTCCAGGTCCATCGCCAGGCAGCACACGTCGTCGAGCCCGTCGACGTAGCGGAGCCGGTCGTCGAAGTCGAGGCAGTCGAGCAGCTGTGGTCGTCCGTCGACCTCGAAGACGTCCTCGGCGAGGAGGTCACCGTGACCGTCCACCACACGCCCGTCCGCGACCCGTCGCTCGAAGAGCGCGGCACGGCCCGCGAGGTAGGTCTGTGCCAGCCGGTCGATCTCGGCCAGGTCCGCGTCGTCGACGCCGGGGTGGCTCGCCGCCCGCATCTGGTCGAGGGTGGACCGCCACCGCTCGCGGGTCGCGAGAGCGGTGCCCTCGTGGTCGATCTCGGCCCGGCGCGGCGACTGGTCGTGCAGCGAGGTCACGAGCCGGGCGACGGCCACCACGCTGTCCGACACCTCCGCCCCGCCCCTGACCCGGGTGCCGAGCCGAGCCCCGTCGGGCAGGCGGCGCATCACCACGACGGGCTCGCCGTCGTCCTCGGCGGGCCCCAGCGTCGCGAGCCCCTCGTAGACCCCCGGGGCGAAGCGACGGTTCAGCTGCAGCTCGCGCCTGACCGCGGCCACCCGGGCCTCGCGGGTCGAGAAGTCCAGGAAGCCGAGGCGCACCGGCAGCTTGAGCTTGAGGGCGTGGTCCCCGACGAGCAGCACAGCGCCGGAGTGGGTGCGTCGCAGCTCGACCCAGGGCTCGACGCCGGTCACCCACGGGCGGCCGGTCTCGCAGGCCACCGGGCCGGCCCCGGTGGGCACCCGGTCGGCATCGACGACGACCACCGGGCAGGTGACGGCTGCGCGGCACCTCTCGCCGATCGCGGGGTGCCCGGCTGCGGCCGACCGGCCCTCGCCCGACGTCCCGACCACCAGCATGACGGCCTGCGCGGAGCGATCCACCAGGGCGTCGACGGGGTCGCCGTTGACGACGTGCACCTGGACGTCGGGCCCGTCGACGTCGACCCCCGCCTCCCCCAGGGCCTCGGCCTGGGCCGTGACGAGCCGGTGGCGCGCCTCGCAGAAGTGCCCGGGCACCTCGCGCACGAGCTGCTCACCGAGGTCGGGCCACGCGGTGACCACGTCGAGCACCCACCCGCGGTCACGGCACAGGTCGTGGGCCCACCTCAGAGCCGCTCGACCCGGGGCCGACTCCCCTACCCCGACCACCACGTGCGGACGCTGTGCTGTCATGCCTCCACCCCATCGCGGGCCTCACGAGCGGCCCAGATGCAGACGTCCCGACAGGTCGGGACCTCGGCCCGTGGTGACGGCGCCGCGGTCGCACCGGCCGTGTGCCGTCGGGCAGGAGCCGCTCGGCGCCGGCGGTGCGGTCACTGCTCGGCCAGCCGGGCCCGCATCCAGTGGATCTCCGCGGTCTGCGTGCGCACGATGGAGCGGGCCAGCTCCGCCACCGCCTCGTGCTCCACCCTCCCCGACATCAGCAGGTGCCGCGACATCATCACGGCCGCCATGTGGTGGGGGAGCATCTCGGCGAGGAACGTCGTGTCGAGATCGGATCCGCCGAGTCCGGACAGGTCCTCCATCATGGGGTCGTAGTCCGCGGGGCCGGCCGACGGGTGCCACCGCGACACCCAGCGCTGCATCTGCTCGACCTCCGCCGTCTGACCACGCACGATCGTGCGACCCAGCCGACGCATCGCAGGCTCCGGGGAGCGCTCGAGCTGGCCGGCCGCGACGACGGCCTCCTCGTGGTGGGCCACCATGACGGTGAGGAAGCCGGCCTCGCTCTCGGACCGCATGCCCGTGCCCGCCCCCATGCCGTCGTCCATGCCCATGCCGTCGTCCATGCCCATGCCGTCGTCCCTGCCCATGCCGTCGTCCCTGCCCGTGCCGCCGTCCATCGGCATGCCGGCGCCCGGGTCCTCGCGCCACGACGTCCGGTCGTCGGCCCGGGGGGAGGCGTCGCCGCAGGCCGTCAGGCACAGCACGGCCACGGCGACCCCGACGACGGCGCTGCGCGCCCTGGCTGCGGCGGATCCGGATCTCGTCATGCGTCGACGCTAGGCGGGTCCGGCCCCGGGCATGAGTGCCGTTCGGCCCGGTCGGAGGGGCACTTCGCCGCCGCCTGGCCGCTCGGGACCAACGGCCCCGCACCCGCGCGACCTGCGGCCCTCCCCAGCCGGCCCCGCCCTGGAGACGCTGGGGCGACACCCGACCTGAGGAGCGCCCGTGAGAGCCCTACGACTGATGGCCTGGCAGAGCCCGGCCGTGCTGACCGACGTCGACGTGCCGACCCCGGGCCCCGGCGAGGTGGTGGTGCAGGTTGGTGGGGCGGGCGCCTGTCACTCCGACCTCCACCTCATGCACGACTTCGGGCCCGGGCAGCTGCCCTGGGAGCCGCCCTTCACCCTCGGACACGAGAACGCCGGCTGGGTGCACCGCGTCGGCGCCCACGTGTCGGGCCTGGAGCCCGGCCAGCCGGTCGCCGTCGTCGGCGCGTGGGGGTGCGGGCGGTGCGCCCGGTGCCGGGCCGGGCTGGAGACCGCCTGCGAGCGGCCCGACCTGGCTCCGGTGGCGGGCGGCGGCGGGGGCCTGGGCCTCGACGGGGGCATGGCGGACTACCTCCTCGTGCCCGCCGCGCGCTATCTGGTGCCGCTGCCCGAGGGCCTGGATCCCCTGCACGCCGCGCCCCTGACCGATGCGGCGCTCACGCCGTACCACGCCGTGCGCCGGTCGTGGCTGAAGCTGACGCCGGGCTCGACGGCGGTGGTCATCGGCGTCGGGGGCCTGGGCCACCTGGGCGTCCAGGTGCTGTGCGCGACGACGGCCGCCCGCGTCATCGCCGTCGACACGAGGGAGTCGGCGCGCGACGCGGCGAAGAGGAGCGGGGCCGAGCACGTGCTCGCCCCGGGTCCTGACCTCACCGCGCAGGTCCGCGAGCTCACCGGGGGCGTCGGGGCCGACGTCGTCCTGGACTTCGTGGGGTCCGACGAGACCCTCGCCGCGGCCGCGGCCGTGGTCCGGCAGCTGGGCGACCTCACCATCGTCGGCCTCGGGGGCGGGAGCCTGCCGGTGTCGTTCTTCGGGCTGCCCTACGAGACGAGTGTGCAGTCGACCTACTGGGGCAACCGCAGCGAGCTGGTCGAGGTGCTCGACCTCGCCGCTCGCGGACTGGTGCACGCCGACGTGCACCCCTACTCCCTCGACGAGGCACCCGCGGCCTACGAGGCGCTCGCCGCCGGGGCCGTCGACGGCCGTGCGGTCGTCGTGCCGCGCGAGCACTACGCCCCGTGAGACCCACCTCCGGCTCCAGCCCGCCACCCGTGAAGGAGACCATCATGCCCACCGCCACCACCGCCACCGCCCCACCACCTGCCGTGGTGCGCCGGATCGCCGAGCTCGCCACCAGGGCCCCCAGCTTCCACAACACCCAGCCGTGGCGGTGGCGCGCGCGAGGCGCCACCATGGAGCTCTGGGCCGACCGTTCCCGCCAGCTCGGGCTCAGCGACCCCGAGGGACGCAACCTGACCCTCAGCTGCGGGGCGGCGCTCCACCACGCCGTCACCGCCGCGGGCGCGCTCGGCTGGTCCGCCGACACCCGCCTGCAGCCGGACCCCCGCCGCCCCGACCTGCTGGCGCGGCTCACGCTGTCACCCGCCCCGCCCACCCCCGAGGCGGGCGAGGTCGTCGAGGCCATCGAGCACCGCTGCACCGACCGACGGCGGTTCACCTCCTGGCCCGTGCCCGACGAGGTGCTGCTGCACCTCGCGGCGTGCGCGGAGGGCGACCACGTCCGCGCCGTCGCCCTGCTCGACGAGACCGCCCGTCACGACGCCGAGGCACTGGTGGCGACGGCGCTGGCGCACCACCGCGCCGCGGCCGACCTCGTGGCCGAGCAGCAGGACTGGGTGGACCACGGCACGGCCGACGGCGTACCGAGCGACGCGCTGCCGGGGGCGGCTCCCGACGGTGCCCACCCTCCCGGCCGCTTCCCTCCGGGTGGCGCCGACGACCCCGGACGCGAGCTGGAGGGCACCGACGGTCTCGTCGTCCTCTGCACGGCGGCCCCGACGGTGCAGGCCTGGCTCGACGCGGGCCGGGGCCTGAGCGCCCTGTGGCTCCAGGCGACGCGCCAGGGTCTCTCCGTGGTGCCGCTCAGCCAGGCCGTCGAGGACGAGTCGACGCGCGCAGGCATCACGGCACGTCTGCTCCACGGCTACGGCGAGCCGCTGCTGCTGGTGCGCGTCGGGTGGCAGGCGATCAGCCGCAGCGACCTCCCCCGCACCCCCCGACGTCCCCTCGCCGACGTGCTCGACCTGTGACGGGCCGGGCTGTCACCAGCTCGTGCGGCAGACCCGACAGCACGGCTGCCGCCCGGGCGGCCGACCAGGGACTCCTCGGCCGAGCCCACGACGCCGGCCACCGCGTCGGCCCGGCACCGCGAGCCGGCGGCGGTGGTCGCCGCGGGGGGCGACCACCGCTGCCGTGCTGTGTCAGGCGACCATGCCGTGCGGGTCGATGACGTACTTCTTCGCCGACCCGGCGTCGAACTCCTGGTAGCCCCGGGGGGCGTCGTCGAGGCTGATCGTGGTGGCGTTGACGGCCTTCGCGATGTGGGCCTTGTCGGCCAGGATCATGTTCATCAGCTGGCGGTTGTACTTCTTCACCGGGCACTGACCGGTGACGAAGGCGTGGGACTTCGCCCAGCCCAGCCCGAGCTTCACCCCGATCTGGCCCTCCTTGGCGGCGTCGTCGACGGCGCCGGGGTCACCGGTGACGTAGAGGCCCGGGATGCCCAGCGAGGCGCCCGCCCGCGAGACGGTCATGATGTCGTTGAGCACCGTCGCCGGCGCCTCGGCCGCTCCCTCACCGTGGCCGCGGGCCTCGAAGCCGACCGCGTCGACGGCGGCGTCGACCTCGCGCTCGCCCAGCACCTGCTCGATCAGGTCGGCCAGGTCGTCGCCCTTGCTCAGGTCGACGGTCTCGCAGCCGAAGCTCGCCGCCTGCGCGAGGCGGTCGGCGTTCATGTCGCCGACGATCACCGCGGAGGCACCCAGCAGCTGCGCGGAGAAGGCGGCCGCGAGCCCGACGGGTCCGGCGCCCGCGACGTACACGGTGGAGCCGGTGGTGACACCGGCGGTGTAGGCGCCGTGGTAGCCGGTGGGGAAGATGTCGGAGAGCATCGTGAGATCGAGGATCTTCTCCAGCGCGGCGTCCCGGTCGGGGAACTTCAGCAGGTTGAAGTCGGCGAACGGGATCATGACGTACTCCGCCTGGCCGCCGTGCCACCCGCCCATGTCGACGTAGCCGTACGCCGCTCCGGCGCGGGCCGGGTTGACGTTGAGGCAGATGCCGGTCTTGCCCTCGTTGCACATGCGGCAGCGACCGCAGGCGATGTTGAAGGGCACCGAGCAGATGTCGCCCTCCTTGACGAAGAGGACGTCGTCGCCGACCTCGACGACCTCGCCGGTGATCTCGTGACCGAGGGTCTGGCCCACGGGGGCCGTCGTGCGGCCGCGGACCATGTGCTGGTCACTGCCGCAGATGTTGGTGGTCACGAGCTTCAGGATCACCGCGTGCGGTGCCCGCTGCTTGATCCCCATGGACTTCGAGACCTCTCCCGGGATCTCGAGCTTGGGGTAGTCGATCGACTCGACGGCGACCTCTCCGGGACCCTTGTAGACGACGATCCTGTTTCCGGACATCTTCACTCCTCACCTGGTGCACGGCGCGGCCCCACACGGACATGTCCTGTAACGCACGTCACGGCCGTCCCTCCACACAACCACCCCGACCCTGACGTGCACCAGGCCGATCGGGGTGAGACGGTCCGACGGCGGCGCGGCTCCCGACGCGGCGCACGCGCTGCGGCGGGGCGTCGCTCAGGTGGCGGCCCGGTCGGCCCGGTAGGTGCTGGCGCCGAGCGAGCGGTCGACGGCTCCCAGCAGGCGGTCGAGGTGGTCGGCGAGGTCGGCTACCTGGACGTGCCCGGCGAGCACGAGCGAGGCGAACCCGTGGACGGTCGACCAGCACAGCTCCTCGGCCCCGACGCGGGCCTCGGTCGAGAGGAAGCCGACCGCCACCAGGTCGTCGAGCGCCTGGCCGAGCAGCACGTACGGCGTCTCCTTGAGCACCTGGTCGGCGTTCTCGCCGGCCCGTGAGCCGAACGCGACCTGGAAGAGCCCCCGCTCGGCCAGGGCGTACTCGACGTAGGCGCGCCCCACCCCGGCCAGCCTGAGCCGGGCCCGCAGCACCGGGTCGGCCTCGTCGACCCCGCCCAGCTCACGCTCCATGGCCCCGCCCAGGGCCGTCATGGTCCGCTCGGCCACGACGGCCACGAGGTCGTCGCGGTGGGCGAAGTGGCGGTAGGCCGCGTTGTGGGAGACCCCGACGCGCCGGGCGAGCTCGCGCAGCGAGAGGGCCTCCGCGCCGTCGGCGCGGACGGCGCTGACGGCCTCGGCGACGAGGGCCTCCCGCAGGTTGCCGTGGTGGTAGGCGGTGCGCGACATGCCGCTCACCGTAGCGACGTGGCCACGCCCTGCTCCTCCTCGACGAGCGTCGGGTCCCCGCTCGGGTCGTAGCGGTCACCGGGCAGCGCGACCAGGGCGGCGACCGCACCGAGGAGGCAGAGCACGCCGACCACCACGCAGCCGAAGGCGAGCCCGTCGAGGAAGGCGGCGTCGAGGGCGGCTCGGAACGGCGGCGCCTGCTGGGCGACGCCGTAGGCGAAACCGACCGAGTCGGCAGCCTCGGCCAGGACGCCGTCGGGCAGCCTCCCCTGGGCCAGCGCGACCAGGCGGTCGCCGTACTGCGAGGCGAAGAGCGACCCGACGACCGCGACCCCGAGGGTGCCGCCGAGCTCGCGGGTCGCGTCGTTGACCGCCGAGCCGACCCCGGCGCGCGCGGGCGGCAGGACGCGCAGGATCGACTCCGTGGCGGGGGTGCTGATGAGCCCGATGCCCGACCCGAGCAGCAGCATCTGCGGCACGACCACGCTGGCGTAGGGCGCGTCGGCGCCGATGGTCGAGATCCACAGGAACGCCGAGCCCAGCATCACCAGGCCCGGGGTGACGACGAGCCTGGTGCCGAGGCGCGGCGCCAGCAGCCCCCCGGCGACCGAGGCCAGGGCCAGTGAGACCGCCACGGGCAGGAACCGCACCCCCGTCTGCAGCGGGGAGTACTCCTGGATGAACTGGAAGTACTGGGTGATGAGGAAGATGAACCCGAACATCGCGAAGAAGGCGATCGTCACCGCGCCGCACGCGGCGCTGAAGCGGCGGTCGAGGAAGAGGGTCACGTCGATCATGGGGTGCTCGACGCGCCGCTCCACCAGGACGAACGCGAGCACGAGGACCACGGCGAGGGCCAGCCCGAGGACCGTCTCCAGGCTCGGCCAGCCGTGCTCGGGGGCCTCGATGATCGTCCACGTCAGGGTGCCGAGCGCGGCCACCGAGACGACGAGGCCCGGCTTGTCGATGCGGGGTACGCCGGTGTCGCGCGACTCGGGCACGAGCACGAGGGCCATCGCCGCGGTCACCAGGGCGAGCGGCACCTGGGCCCAGAAGACGCTGTGCCAGGAGAAGTGCTCCAGCAGCGCCCCGCCGATGACCGGCCCCGCTGCCACGCCGACCCCGACCGAGGCGCCCCACGCTCCCAGGGCCGACGCGCGCTCACGCCGGTCGGTGAAGGCGTTGGCGATGATCGACAGGGTCGTCGGGAAGATCACCGCGGCGCTGACCCCCGTGACGAAGCGCAGCGCGACGAGCGCCTCGCTGCTGTCGACCATGGCCGCGGCCGCGTTGGCGACCGCGAAGCCGAGCAGCCCGAGCACCAGTGCCGGCCGGCGCCCGAAGCGGTCCGACAGGCTGCCCATCGCGAGCACCAGGGCGGCGAAGGAGAGGTTGTAGCCGTCGACGATCCACAGCAGCGACCGGGTGCCGGCGTCGAGCTCCTCGGCGAGCGTCGGCAGCGCGATGTTGACCACCGTGGTGTTGGCGTTGATCGTCAGCGCTGCCAGGCAGACGGTCAGCAGCGTCAGGTGTCGACGGGTCATGGCGGCTCCTCGTGTGGACAGTGGCAACATCATCGTGACGCTGAATGTTGACGGCGTCAAGATCGACCATGCCGGGGTCCACCCGCCACCCTGGGCGAGACCGTTCAGTCGAGCACCGCGGTCGCCTCGACCTCGACCCTGACGTCGGGCTCGTAGAGCGTCTCGACCCCAATGAGCGAGGCCGGCGGCATCGGCATCGGCAACCCGAGCTCCTCGGCGACCGACTGCACCCCGCCCATGAAGGCGGGGAGGTCCTCGGGGGACCACCGGGTGACGTAGAACGTCAGCCGGACCACGTCCGAGAAGCCGGCACCGGCGCCGGCGAGGCCGAGACCGACATTGCGCAGCGCCTGGCCGACCTGGGTCGCGAGGTCCCCCACCTCCGCCGACCCCTCACCGCCGCGCCGACCCACCTGGCCCGCCACGGTGACCCACGTGGTGCCGCGAGCGCCGGCCACGTGGTGGTAGGCCTCCTGCTCCATCATTCCGCGGGGGTCGAGAAGTCTGACTGTCATGGCGGCACTCCTGGCTAGTAGGTATCGCAGTGATACCTGGTAGCGAAAGGGCACTTCAACTAGCCTAGGTATCGTGAGTGATACCTCCGACCGGCTCGTCGTCACCGCGGAGCACCGCGAGCTGCTGGGGCAGGTGCTCGACACGTGGTCCGTGCTGGTGCTCGAGGAGCTGTGCGAGGCACCCCGGCGCTTCAACGAGCTGCGGCGCCTGATCCCCGTCACCCAGAAGTCGCTCACGGCGACCCTGCGTCGACTGGAGCGCAACGGCATCGTCGACCGGGAGGTGATGCGCAGCCGTCCCGTCGCGGTCCGCTACCACATCACTCCCCTGGGCAAGACCCTCCGCGAGCCGATCGAGGCCCTCCTGCGGTGGACGGTCGAGCACCGCGAGGCGGTCGCCCAGGCGCGGACCCGCTTCGACGACGCCGACGACTGACTCCGACGGCGCGCCCACAACCGCCGAGGAGGCCGCTCCCCACGGGGGCCGGGAACGACGAAGCCCCCGACCGCATCACTGCAGGTCAGGGGCTGGTGGTGGAGCCGCCTGTCGGAATCGAAGCGACGACCTTCTCCTGTCGATTAGCCGCGGCCTACACCGTCAGCGGAGACCGCATACAGCGCTCTGACCTGCTTAAACTAGTCACGGGCCTACCTCGTGGCTCACGCTGCGTCATCGACAGGAGGGGCGGATCCCGGGCTTTCTGTTGAGTTTCTGTTGAGCTCAGGGACGGCGCTGTCGCGCCCTGCGCTTCTCCGCGAACGCCACTGCTGGAGGAGTGGATCGCGCTCGACCAGCTGGCCCCGCCACAGGCCCCGCAGAACGGCGGATACGGTGTCGGAGCCGCTCTCGAGCACGGAGCGACCCTCTGACCGCGACGGCAGCGGGTTGCATCAGTCCGGCCGAAGGAACCTACGGTGAATACTGTTGGGGCGACCGCGAAGACATCTAGCGGCCTGAAAGGGGAGTCCTACGTGGGTCCGTTACAGCAGGTGGCTTTCGCCATCTTCATCATCGCGGGTCTTGCCTTCGCCTTCTACGTGAAGGTGCTGCAGTGATGAGTCAAGAACGTCGCGCTGGAAACTCGGCGGTTCAAGGCGGCTTCTTCATTGGAGCTGCGAGCGGACTCGTGTTGGCTATCACGGGCGCCGTCACGAGCATGGTCGCGTTGCTGGTAGCTGCAGTTGTCGGGTTCGTGGCAGCAGTGGTGATCTACCGGAGGGTGGAGCGGCGAGCCCAGCCTCCCCAGGGCGACGGCATGCAAGAGCGCTAGGACGCAGGTCCTTCGAGACGCGAGGGACGGAGCACGCGAACGCTTGCTCCTCGCAAGCGGGGCAGCCTATCCAGCGGGCCACGTCAGAGCGGATCGCCGGGAGCTCGCCGCATCTATGCCAACACCGGCACCACAGCGGCGACCAGCAACCTCCCACGATAAGCGAGGGACCGATCAGCGTGCGACCGTCGGCGGCCAGGACACCCCCGATAGATTGGGCGGCCAGCGTGCATCAGGGGGTGCACGATAGTGCGTAACGCGAGGGAATCGAGGTGGGCAGAAATGAAGGATTCTGGTGCGGCCAGATTCTCGAGTCCCATCCGAGTACTCACTGACGCGGCCGTAGGACTCATCAGCTTGGCGGCCGGCGCGGCAGCGGGTGCGCCTTGGTTCATGGTCGCAATCGGGACCGGACTCTCGGTGGCGGGATCAGCGATTCTGCAGGCCCTCCTGCCACTAACCCATAACCCTCGGCCCAGTGGGACGCAGTGGGCCGTTGTGGCTGTACTTGCAGCTACGGCTATCGGCGCGGTGGCGTGGAGATTGGCCTGAGGTGGCTCGGGCAGAGCCGAATTCACCCGCTCGGCTGAGCGGAGGCATCCGCAGTAGCCGTATGGTGACTGCGTGAGCAAGTTCATGGAGAATCATCGAAAATTCGCCGCCTCGAGCCCCATTCAGTCCCGAACAGGCATCGTGTCGGGAATTGTGGGAAGTCTTCTTCTGGTTGCATTCGGGCTGCTTCTCATGGTCCAAGGAAAATTGGGTGGAGGCATTGCGATGTGCCTCATCGGTCTTGTCATGGCAGCGATGGCCCTCACCATGCAGCGCGCACGTCGACAGCTGAACGAGTAGGCAGTCGCCTCTACCAGACCCGGCGAACGTCATAGCGCCGTGACGGACGCCGGGGGACCCGCTGACGGCGATAACCTGATGTGAAGATCGTGGGTGCACCCTAGGCTCGAAAAGTGAGCAATAACCTGGACGTGCGCCGACCAGAGCTACGGGGCGTGGAGCGCGCGGGGACGGTCCGCTGGTTCAGGGAGGAAAAGGGCTACGGACGCATCACCGCCGACGATGGCGAGGTTCTGTTCGTGCACTTTTCGAGCATTGTTGCTGACGGGTACCGATCGCTTGCCGCCGATCAGCGCGTCCGGTTTACATGGCGCGGTGGCATCGCCGCCCACGGTCGTCATCATGCCGAGGAAGTGACCGTCTTCGACTAGGTCGTCGCCTCCCGCGCGTCGATCGGCCATGCCTCATATCGCCGCGTGTCATGGCTCGCGGCTCTTCTCTGCCCTAGTCGGGTGACCCCGGGTAACCGGGCCGCCTGATTCGATCGAGGAGTTCTGCGTAGATTGCTGGGTCGCCCGGAGATAGTGAGTCGAAGGTGGGCGGGGCGCCCCGCAACCATCGCAAGACCGACGAAGGTGAGGGATGGTCACCGGTCAGATGCTGGGCGTCAACGACCCGGCGGGCATCCTGGCCGGGTCGAAGCCTCTGCCAGGCAACTCCATGCTTACCTACGGCATAGATCAGCCAGGTCGGTGAGGTGTCCAGCGTCTCGCACGCGCACAGCCAAACCGCGTGGCTGACGACCATCCGGCCGTTCAGGAGAGGCGGAGTTTCTGTCGCACAGAGGGCGGCCGCCCTTAGCAACTGTTCCACCGAAGCGACGTCGGGGTCCTCGCGCGGGGGCGTGTGGGCGATTCCGAGTATCACCTCTTGAGCGTAGCCATTTCGTGACGGCAGCCGCCCGTCAATACTGTTCGCCCGAAGCAGGTGGAAGCCCCGTAACGTATCCGTCAATCACCTCAGTTGACGGGGCGAGACTTAACGCTGGGCTAGCTCACACGCCCCTGCCGGTCTGGTCCTCTCAAGCGGGCCGGCCTATCCAGCAGGCCACGTCAGAGCGGATCGCCGGGAGCTCGCCGCTGGTAGGCCACCACCGCCACCACAACGGCAGCCAAGAAGCCGCCCACGATGAGCAAAGGACCGATCAACGTGTGCCCGTCGGCGGCCACCACAGCCCCGACCGCGCTCAACACAGCAACGCCACGAGTTCTTCGACGACCCCCGGGTGCGAGGCGACCTGGCAAAGAGCGTCACCAGCCTGCACGCCAACTGGGCCGAGCCCAGCGCCAGGCTGGGCCACGGTCGAGAACACCGCCGCCTGGACGTCCTATGGCGCCCAAGCCTGCCCAGACTGCCGCGACGAGGCCGGATGCCCTCGAGACCGGTTCTACCGGCCCATCACCCGCATCGCCACGCTCGGTCAACGCCGACGGCTGGACAAGGCCACATCAAGGACCGGCTGCTCGACCGCACCGGCGGGGCTCGCACCCCCAAGCGCGTCTACTTCGACTGGGCCGACCCCGCTGCGTGGCCCACATGGTCTGGCTGGTCGTGGCCTGGTCCGCCGAGCACGACAACATCACCACCGCAGCCAAGCACCTGGCCCAGGCCCACGCCGACGGCTAGCACCTCCACGACCCGCGCCTGGCCCGGCTGGTCTGCGAGGACCTCGCCTCGACCCACAGCCTCGATCTGGCCCGCGCCGAGGCAACGCCCGCGCTGGCGAACCGCACCAGCGACCCCGCCCGGGACGAACTCGCCTCCTGGTTGACCTGGCGGGAGCACGCGGCAGCCCGCGCCGCCAGGGCGGCGCAACCGCGCGCCATCCGCGTCGTCAGGCTGGCCCGCCCTGATGGTCGAGTGAACGCCAACCCGTACCTGCCGTGAGCGGCAGGCAGCGCTACCGGCCGCGGTAGTGCGCGAGAGGACGCTCGTCCCGGACGTACCAGACCACCCAGGCCAGCGGGAACAGCAAGCCGCTGGCCAGCGTCGCCGACCAACCGGCCCCCCGCCGGCGACTGCCGGCGCTCGTCAGGACCACGAGGGCCGCGACGACGACGAGAGCCACCGACCCGAGTAGGGCGACGAGCGCGGACATGAGAGCCATTGTGCTGGGGTTCGACGGCTACAGCCAGGGTTTGCCGCGCCGAGCAGGCCCGAAATGCGGCGCCGCGCCCGCTCAGGCAGCACGATTGACACGCCTGTTCACGTCACACGGCGCCGCTACCACGGCGGGTGGTTTTGGCTTCCGCCATCCACACTTAAAGCCGAACAGGCCCCCAGGCCAGGCTCAGCCGCAGCCTGTCGCGTCACGGCGAATGGCGGCGCGATCGGTAAAGGACCATCGCGGCGACGGCAGTCAAGAAGTACATTGCCAGGGAAGCCATCAATAGCACCCACCTCATTGGACGATCCTCCAGAACGAAACCCACGACGGTCGCAGTCCCAAGCAGAACCGTCGCAACCATTACTGACCACAAGTAAATTTTAATGGTCAACCCCTCCATCTCAGGAACGAAGTGAGGTACGGAGACAGCGCCATGTCCAGATGGCGCTGAAAAGTGCGGCCAGGGCTGCCGCAATCACGTAACCCATAACGAATGCAACTGCCGCAATCGCGATACCGACAATGGCCATGAGGAATCGGAACACTACCAGAGCGGCCTTTGGTCCGGACCGGAGTATGCTGCCGCCCCTCCAACGTGGCAGCCACCAACTGCGGCAGCTGCCGCGGCAGCAAGTCCGACCGCTGGCGTTGCGACGGCCGACGCATAGAGCGACAGAGGCGCAACGGCCTCGACAGCTACAGAGCCCGCCGAATAGCAACCGCATGTGGTGGAAGCCCACTGCCAGGTTTCATCCCATTCATCCCACTCCGTTACAGACTCCACCACGTCCTCACCCCGATACCGGCCGCTCCGGTCGGATCGGTTCACGGGATCTCCGCTGGTGCACAAGTAGGGGCTGCGGGTGGTCGGGGCGTCACCTGATCCCGCACGGGATCCATCTGGGTCCACCGTGCGAGCTGAGGTACGCATGAACGGGTGCCGAACGTGAGGAGTTTGGTGGTCGTGTCGTAGTAGCCGGCGGCGTGGCGCCGTGGTCTGTTGTCATTGTTCGGGGCGGCGAGTGACGCGTTCTCGGCGCCGTCGTTGCTGCTGGCGCCGGCATTGGGGTCGACCCAAGATCGGTTCTGTTCGCCGATCAAACCGCGCTCAACACGGAAGACCACCGGCACCGGTTCCGATCTAGCCATTCCGCCACTTCCTGACCAGAACAGCGATCAAGTACGTCGCTGCGCTTGCCGCATACGCCAGATGGAACGCGGTCAGATCGTCGGACGCCAGGCTGTTCCGCGCAGTGATCAGTACTAAGGTCGGCACCACGATGAACGGGATCAGCCCGGCTCGCGTGAGTGCACCTTCGGTGGCAGGGTTCGTGGATCCGAGTGCGGATGCACGCACTTTCATTCGCACCCAACCTGCGTACTGCCACAAGAGACCAGCAGAGGCAATGCCGGCTACCAGCCCGATAACTATTGCTACTGCCGCCGCCATTGGCGCACCTTCACAGCCATTCTTCGCCGAGGTCGTCGGTCGCGTCAGGCAGCAACGAGACGCGGGGCGGAGCGGACAGCTTCATCTCCGACCACGATTGCGACGCACGCCCAGGAACGCGGCCACAATACAGACGGCAATCAGAATGATCAGGTACGCCAAGTCTCTATATTCCACGCCATCTCGCCTAGCTCTGGCTTTTCAGATAAGCGATCGTGAGAAATGCGGCAAACAATCCAAGCACCGCAAGCGCTCTCCAAACGTTTACCACGAACTTCTCCCACGTCGCACTGACCAATGTCGATCTCGCGAGGGGAAGCGTAACCGGCTACCCAACGCCCTGGCGCCCAGTGGCGATACCGCGAGCAACCGGACCACCTCCGTGAGAGCTGCGCCGCCAGCGGCCCACGAATACGGCATGGTGGAGGGGTCAGCATCGTCGTGACCGCGCCCGCCTGGTTCGCTGCGGTCTTGGGCGAGGTCGACGAGACGTTCATCGAGACCGGGCGGCACACCCCCGCCTGGCCCGCTCCCCGCCCCTTCGGCCAGCCGCCCACCGCAGCCGAGTGCCGCCGCTGCACTCCCCCCGGCAAGTACGCCATCCTCGACGCCCGCCTCACCGCCTGGCAGCAGGCACTGACCACCCGGGGCATCGTCACCACGCAGGCCGTCGACCCCCAACAGTGGCCGACGCCTGACACGTCACTCGAGTCTGTGCACCAGCTCACCCCGACCGCACCGCGAGCCCTTTCTCTCCTCGTGGGCTACCGCACGACCGACGGATCACGACTCAACATCAACCTTGCCGTCACCAGCCCCCACCTCGGGGCGATCGTCTTCGCCAAGCTTCCCGACTGTGGCTGCGACGCCTGCGACAACGGGTCCGCCGACCTACTCACCGAGCTCGACGACACCATCCGCACCGTCGCCTCCGGCGGCGTCATCCACGCCCTCGGCCCCTCGGGCTTCATCACACGCGACGCCACCGGCTGCGTTGGCTCCGGCGACCACGACGAAGCCTGGCTCGACCCCGATCAGCCCGCGCCCCCCGACGTCCGACGGTGGGCCGGACGCCCCTGGGAACCGTCTGGTGGCTCCTGACCGCTCGGGAGTCGCCCGCCTCGAGCAGTGCACGGGCCTGCTCACCGTCGGACTCGTTGCCGCACGAGCCAGCAAGAGGACGGCGTATCGATGAGTTCGCACTCTGGCCCCTAGGCTCAACGCCTGGGTGACCGCCACGTCGCTACCCGCAGGCACATCCGACCCGAAGGGAATTCCCGTGACCGACGATCAGCTGGGCGCGGCGCTGCTATTAGGGGTCTTCGGGCTGTTCATAATCCTGTCCAACCGTCCTTTCGGTCGCACCATTGAGATACTGGTCGGGGCCGACGCAGCAGCCGCCCTGGGTTACCGGCGCAAGCCGGGCGGCAACTACATCAGCATCGTGGTCGGCGGGTCGATGTTCATCGTCATCGCACTTGCCATCGTCGTCTACGCATGGTGGGAGAACTGAGATGAGGCTCGCAGCAATCAATGCGGCTGTCGTCGCTGCACTGCTTTTCGTCGCAGCCGGGGTCAACCTGTTTCTTGCTGAGTCGGTGCCGTTCGCCGTCTTCGCGATGGTTCTTGCCGTAGGTGCAGCGGCGGCGAGCATCGTGTGCTGGCGGAGGGCGGCCGCGGGCTCCGATGCCTCTCGATGACCGTCAGGTCGAGCATCACCACGGCAGCCCCGCCCGATCGCGAGACGCACCGGACGGGGTCTCCGGGAACCAACCCGCACCGCCCGGCGTCAGATCACCCGTGATTCGTATCGCCACTGTCCTAGTCACCGTGGCATTGGGCCTGCCCCTCCTGGGGTGCGCCGACCAGGACCCCGTCGCACCCGCCACCTCGGGGCCTGGCAGCACCACATCGGCGGATGTGTCGAAGCGCCTGCAGATCGCTACATCGGACTGGACCCCCCTCGACCCGCGACGCGAGGCGCTGTTGCGGCTGACCGACGTAGAGCTCACCGCCGACAGCGACGGTTGCGTCATCCTCCGGACCGAGGACGGGAGCCGGGTCGACGTCGTGTGGCCAGCAGGGTTCACTGCCGAGCAGACCGACCAGGGCCCCGTCATCCGTGACCCGGAGGGCGGCGCCGTCGTGCGATCGGGGAGTCTGTTGGACGCCGGTGGCGGAACCTTCAGAGCGACCGGGCAGCCATGCATCGCAGACCGCGACGCCTTCTACGTCGAAGATGAGCTCACTCCGCTGGAACCGACTTAGCCCAACGGCGCGAGACGAGGGACGGGGCCTTCCCCCCTCCTGACCTTCAGCGCACGCGGCCCAGAGGTAGGGAGGCGAGGTGCGGAGGATGCGCGCGTGATTCGTTCGATCCGGATCGCGGCAGTCAGCTCTCGCGCACGTTGATCTCCCTCACGACGCGCAACGTCTGGGTGCCGTGCTGGCCCAGATGAGCCGCCGAGCGCCGGTAGTCGACGGTCACCGATGCGAGGTGCGCTTCGCCGGGTCGGGTGGGCGTGATCGTGACGAAGAGGTAGTCGCTGCGCGGCGCCACGCCGTAGTCGAAGCTCATCGGGGCTCGAAGGACTCGATGTCCTCGCAGAACGGCCGCGGATCGCGGACCGCCCCGATCGGGTCCGCACCCCTCTCGGTCTCCAGGCGCGCGCGTCACCGTGCTTGTGCCGCACTCGATTGCTCAAGGGTGCGGCGCATCCGCTCCCGAGCTCGGTGGTGCCGGCTCCGGACAGTGCCCTCGGGGCGTTCGAGGAGCCGCGCGGTCTCCTTCAGGCTGAATCCCTCCCAGTAGGTCAGGCGGATGATTTCTTGGTCGAGGGGGTCGAGGGCGCTGAGAGCGTGATGTAGGTCGATGTCGACCACCTCTTCGGGATCGACCGGTGAGGCCGCGAGGTCAGCGCGCAACTTCTCCTCCAAGGCGCTGCGGCGCCGGACCGTGCGCCGGTGGTTTGCGAGCACGTTGCGGGCGACCCCGAACAACCACATGCGCGCCTCCTCAGCGGGCCGCGGCAATGCCTCGGCCCGACGCCAGATGGTCGCGGCGGTCTCGGCCAGCAGGTCGGCTGCGTCTTCAGGGACCTCGAGGCGTCGGTAGAAGTATCCGAGCAGGTCGGCCGCGTTGACATCCAGCGCCTCTGTGACGCGTTCGGCTTCAGTTGGTGCCGTCGAGCCCGTTCCCGCCTCACGCCTGGCCATCGACACCTCCAGGCTCGGCGCACGACATCGACGCCCCCGTGACGGTCGGGACGTCGTCGAAGCTGCGCAGCTCGAGCTCGGGGAGGGCCCGATGCGCAGCCTGCCAGAGGTCGTTGGTCACGACGTTGAACAGCCTTTGGTTCTGTTCGTTGGGCGAGGCGGTGGGGATGCCGAGGGAGTCAAGGGTGCGCTGTCCATATCCCTCCCACTGCTCGTCCTGCAAGACGCTTTCGATCGTGGCGCGCTGCTCGGAGGAGAGGTTGCTGTACTCGATGAACGCCAAGCACTTCACGGTCTGGCCCAGTGAGTTGACGTACTCGACCGTGACCGGAGTCTTCGCGCGTTCGATCCCTTCCTCAAGGGTCTGAAAAGGAGGCACACTCAGTTGATGTGCCGCCAGGGTGCCCGCCCCCGAGAGAGCCACCACACCGGCGAGCGCACCCGCTGCGATCGTTCGGCGGCCGCGCCGTCGCCGAAGAGGAACGGCGCCCCGCGCCTGATCGCCCACCTCGCGCACCAACTGGCGGGCCAGAGCATCGACCGAGGCCGGTGGCTGCGGGGCCGCGCGGCGCAGCCGGGCGGTGAAGTGGTCATCGTCGTCCATCGAAAGCCCCTCTCGGATGTCACTGTCAGCCCATACATGACCGGTCACGGCCGTTGCGTTGCACGTCGCGCCCCCTCGCTCCTGACGTGACCCGGTCTTGATGCCTCAACAGGAGTGGCTCGTCTCCCCCTCACGCCGGCAGGACTGGTCAGCCCGGTCGGCCACGGCCGATGGCTACTACCGTCCCTGCCATGCGCAGCGAGGACCCCGGGTCAGACCTGGCCGGGCTATCCCCCCACCACAGGCGGCGCCGGCTCTGGGGACAGATGGCGCGTGCAGGGTTCGCCCTGTCGATCATCGCCAACGTCATCGAGTCCACCCGCGACCCGCAAGGCACGTGGCTCCTCGTGATGCGGACGGCTTTCGCGGCATTGTTCACCGTGGGGGTGGTGCTGTGGGTGGCGTTCTGGTGGTTGGCCCGCCGTGAACGCGAGCGCACCGCTGTCGAGACGCCTCGGCGGTAGATGCGGCTTGCTACTCGCGACGTGCGACGCGCGAGCGGGAGGACCCACGCCGCGGTCGTTGGCTGTCCCCTTACCGCCACCCTCGCGCTTAGCCCACCGCGAGCCGGATCAGCGTGGTCCACTGCGCGTCGGCCCAGCGCCCCCGACGGCGGCATCACGAGACCCGGTGACCGCGAGCCGCGCCTCCATCTCGCCGACCGTGAAACCCGCGGCATACGAGACAGCCGGCCCGGCCGCGGGGTCCCCAACGACGACGTGCACCGCCGGACCCGACGTACCCAGGCCGGTGGGGAGGAACTGATAGGCCACTCGATGAACGCGCCGCGAGCCGCTGCTTGATGCGGGTGGTGTTGTAAAAGGTCGATGTAGTCGACGCTCGCTGAGCGCAGCAGGTCTCGGGTGGGCCGGGTCTGCCGGCCGTGGATCCAGGCCAGTTGCCGCTTCAAAACGGATCAGGTCGACTCGACCGCGGCGGTGACGAACGCGTCGCCGGTGGAGCCGAACGAGGCTGTGATCCCGAGCCGTTCGAGCTGCTGGCTGAAGGCGAGGCTTGTCCAGGCCGCGCCGCGGTCGGCGTGGTGGATGGGTCGTTGGTCGGGTCGGCGGCGTTCGAGTGCCATCACGAGTGCGTCGATGATCAGGTCGGCGTCGGGTGCGGTGCCCATGGCCCAGCCGACGACGCGACGTGAGTGGAGGTCGACGACGCCGGCGAAGTGGAGCCAGCCTTCGTCGGTGCGGAACTGGGTGACATCGGCGGCCCAGAGCTGGTCGCGGCGGGCGGGGTTGAAGTCGCGTTCGACGCGGTCGGGTGCCCAGGCGGTGTTCGGCTTCCCGGTGCGCCACCTTCGGCGGGAGTGCGCGCCGACCAAGCCGTGCTCACGCATCAGACGCGCGACCCGCTTGCGGCCGGTGCGGTGCCCAAGCCGACCGAGTTCGGCATGCACCTCCGGTGAGCCGTAGGTGCGCCGCGAACGGCTGTGAACCTCGGTGACTACGGCTGCCAACTCAAGCGTCGCGCTGCGCGTGCGTGGACGGGCCGTGGGTGGTCCAGGCGTAGTAGCCCGATCGGCTCACGCCGAGCACCTGGCAGAGCCGCTTGATCCCGTAGGACTGGTGGTGCTCGGAGACGAACCGGAAGCGGCTCACCTGGTCGTCTCCTTAGCGAACTAGGCGGCTGCCTTGCGCAGGATCTCGCGTTCGACCTTGAGGTCGGCGACCTCCCTGCGCAGCCACTTCAACTCCAGACGCTCATGCTCGCTGAGCGCGCCCGGCAGGGCGTCGAGCGTCTTCTGCTCGCGTTCCTTGCGGACCCACGCGCCGAGGGTCTTGTAGTTGATCCCGAGGTCGCGAGCGACCTCGGCCATCGGCTTGTCGGTGGTCAGGACCAGACCAACAGCCTCGCTCTGGAACTCAGCTGGGTACTTCCATGGACGGCCCATAACGGACTCCCTTCGTGAGCCTGCGGCTCACAATCTGGTGTCCATCAGAGCGGGTCAAGTCCAACCCGCGCGGGTCCGAACCGTCAGCCCGGGTGGCGTCACCTGGGCAGAGTGGCCCACACCCTGGACAGCGCGAGCAGCCCACGGGCTTCGAGTCCGCCGTGGCGATGTGCCACGGCGGGCTCGAAGTCAGGCATGAAGACCAGACCCGGGCGTGAACCTCAGGCGGTTCTTCACGACAATTAGCAACTGCTCATTGACCACGTCGCAAGCGGGCGCGTTGGTCGGTGACCAGCAGCTGGCCCGATCGGACGCCCCGCATCTTGAATTTTCCGACAATCTCGAAAGAACTACTCAATCTCAAAAGGCACTAGCGCGCTTTGCAAATTGTAGCCAAAGAGCTCGGCGGACGCCTCGTATCGACCCGGTTCTAGATTGTCGATATCATCGAGCCACTGAACCGGCAAGTGGCCCGCGCCTGACTTGTCGATAGTCAGCTGCGGGCCGAAGCCACCAAGGACAACTCGGGCATGGACCGGCGAGCCAGAGCCGTCTGCCTCGCGGGCCACTCTGCCTATCACGTGGGTCTTCTCAAGCTCCGCACGGCTGACCGGGCCCCCGTCGTAGCGCGTTAGCACAACGGTTGCCGACTGCAAATCAGCAACGGCTCGTTCTCGACGAGGGATCAGCAGATCAAGCTTCAGCAGTTGCCCTACTGCCGTTGGGTCCAGCCGCGGAGCCTCAGGCCACCCGATCACCCCGCGCCAGCTCTCGCCCTGTCTTACGAGGTGCAATAGCCACCAGTCGCCCGACCCGTCTTCTGCAGGAGCCCCGAACGTGGCAGCCTCCGCTTCACCCGGCGCGTTCGTGCTCAGCAGCCGCCAGCTGTGGCTCGGAGCCGCACCCCTTGATGCGTCGGGCGGGCCGTCCACGCGTGAGATGGGCCGACCTCGAAACTGGGTCGGGAACTGCCGGCCGTCGAGGGACAAGCGACCGGCGTCAAACTCAACGCCGTCGAGTGTCACTCTTGGCTGTGTTGTCACGGTGACCCCCAGGGTGGTGTCAGTGCATCTTGCTGCCGCCAAGTGGCGTGATGCAGCCGTTGGTGACAGGTTCGGTTAGGCCGCAGCTGCGGTCTTGGTGGTGATCTTGTGCTCGTACTCGATGGGGGTCAACCCGTCGAGTGAGTCCTGGGGGCGCTGGCGGTGGTACCTACGCTCGATCCACACCGCGATGGCCAGACGTAGGGGGCTGCTGCACGAGGCGGTGTCACCAGACCTGGCCCGAATTACCGCGTCGGCGCGTACCTCGAACCGCACTCGCCTTACCGATGAGCGAGAACCCTCAGGCATGCTGTCAGGATAGACGCTGTTGTCTTGGCTGAGGGGCCGATGAAGATGATTTTCTCTGTCCCGGACTCGGACCCGGTGATGACAGTTCCGGCCCAGTACCTGTCCGTCACCCTGGAAGATCTGGATCTCCGCGCAACAAGGCGGGTGTACGAGGGCTACGACGAGGGGTTCACGAGTCTGGCCCGCTACTTCAATGAGCTGGCCACCGACTGGCGAGGATGGAACGGCAGTCGGTACTACGAATCCATCGAGGGTGACCTTCGCATTCAGGCCACACACGACGGTCATGTGAATCTCAGAGTGCTGCTCCGGGAGTCGGCGGTGTCTACCGGTTGGTGTGTGGAAGCCGAACTGCGCCTGGATGCGGGGGAAGCACTCAATGCCGCTGCAGCTGACATCGCTCACCTCGTTAGGGCCAGATCGGACTTGCGCACGTCTATGCCGCCGAGAGTGCGCGGTCCGGCCAAAGGTCGGGCACGCTGAGTTGAACGTCTGACAGGCCGTTTTCGGGACGACCGACCGTGGCGGGCGGTCGTCCCCTGGCGGCTGGACCGACTTCGAACGGTGCCGTCACCCCTGGGTTCAGCGACGCTCGGAGCCAGCGCCTAGCGTTGAGCAGCCTGACGGGCTCAGGCTACTTAAAGCTCGCCCGCAGCGCCGCCGGCAGGAAGCGCGGTCGGGCCGCGTGGGAGTTGTTTCGATCAGCGGCCGCGGCCCAATCACAACCAGCCTGGGCTTCGCGCGCTGTGACAAACCCCTGCCCCGGCGGAGGGGTCACGAGCGGCTGGGTGTGGCCGGTCCACTGCTGGCCGTCCCACCACCGCACGATGCTCTGGTCCTGGGCGTCGGGAAACCAACCTGGTGGGGTCGCCATCATCTGGGTGTTCTGTCGCCGTGTCGTTACCCAGGACGCAGCACCACAGATCGGACGGACACGCAGCCGGTCGGCCTCACAAACACGTGGGGGGCAGGGACTCCACGGAGTTTCTGTTGAGTTGTCCCCTCACGGCCCGGGAACGACGAAGCCCCCGACCGCATCACTGCAGGTCAGGGGCTTGTGGTGGAGCCGCCTGTCGGAATCGAACCGACGACCTTCTCATTACGAGTGAGACGCTCTACCGACTGAGCTAAGGCGGCGCGCTGCCGGATCGGTCAGGGACCGAGGCCGGACAACCCGCCGAAGTATACGGACGGACCCGGCAGGCGCCGAAATCGCCTCAGGCGGCGAGGACCTTCTCGCCGCGCGCACGGCTCGGCACGAGGTCGAGCGGGGCGGTCTGCTCGGCGCCGCACCAGCAGGTGAAGGTGGCCAGGACGCCGTGGTCGGAGTCGGCGACCGCGGTGATCTGGGAGGGGAAGATGAGCTGGCGCTTGTCGCAGGCGCTGCAGAGGTGGGTGAGCACGGCGGGTCCTTCCTGAGGCATCGGGTGAGGTGGTGAATCAATTCTCTGTCGCACCCGGCCATAGGGGTAGGACCACCTCCCATCAGATGCCATAGGCTGCACCTTGTGCTCAGTGTGCACCAGCTCACATGCTTCCTCGCCGCCTACGAGGAGGGCTCGCTGACCCGCGCCGCCGAGCGCCTGGGGTACGCCCAGCCGTCGGTCTCCGAGCAGATCCGCACCCTGGAGAGGTCGCTGGGGGTGCAGCTGTTCCGGCGCGTCGGGCGCGGCGTCGTGCCCACGACCGTGGCCGACGAGATGCGGCCCCACGCCGAGCGCGTGCTCGCCGCCCTCGACGAGACCCAGAAGGCCGTGCAGGGGGTGAAGTCCTTCGAGACCGGCACCATCCGCTTCGGCATGTTCGGCATCGCCCGCCTCTACGCCGGGGCCGGCCTGGTCGCCGACGTCCTGGCCCGCTACCCCGGGGTGCGCGTCGAGCTCATCGGGCAGAACTCCACCGAGGTGCAGGAGGACCTGCGCCGCGGCCGGCTGGAGGCCGCGATGCTCGCGGTGCACAACGTCTCCAGCGAGGGCATGAGCGTGACGCCGGTGGCGCGCGAGGAGCTGGTCTACGTCAGCGCCGACCCCGAGCGGCTCACCACCCCGGTCACGGCCCACCGCCTGTCGCAGGCCTCCCTGGTGATGCCCGAGACGACCTACCGCGCCGTCGACTCCACCCGGCAGACGCTGCGCCAGATGCTGCACGAGACCGGCCGCAACCCGCAGACCCGCATCGAGGTCGAGGACATCGAGACCGCCGTCGAGCTGGTCGGGATGGGCCTGGCCGACACCGTCATCCCGCGCGGTGCCGCCGAGCAGCTGCTCCCCCGCCTCGCGCCCGACGCCGGGTGGGTCTCGCTGCGCCCGCGCCAGTTCGACACCTTCGCCGTGGTGCACCGCGCCGACGCGGTGCTGTCACCGGCCGCGCGACTGATGATCGAGCTGGCCACGGCGCGCATCCGCGCCGTGGCCGAGCCGATCCACCGCCGCTGAGGTCAGCGGGACTGCCTCAGCACTCGAGCCCGTCGTCGGGCACGGTCCCCTCGACCAGGTAGTCCTCGACCGCGGTGTCGACGCACTCGTTGCCGGAGTTGTAGCCGGTGTGGCCGTCGCCGTCGCGGGTGACGAGCACCCCCGAGTCGAGCTGCTCGGCCAGCGCCTGCGCCCACTCGTAGGGCGTCGCCGGGTCACGGGTCGTGCCGACGACCACGATGGGCGCCGCGCCCGCCCCGTCGATCTGCGGGGCGGGCTCGGAGGCCTCGACCTCGATGCCCGCGCAGCCCACCAGGCCCCACGCGAAGACCCGCCCGAAGGTCGGCGAGGCCTCCTCGAAGTCGGCGTACTGCGCCGGGACGTCCTCGGGGGCCAGGGCGGTGGGGTCGTCGAGGCAGTTGATGGCGTAGATGGCCTCGGCGGAGTTGTTGAGGTAGTCGCCGCTGAAGGAGTCACGCGAGGCGTAGGCGTCGGCGAGCAGCATCAGCGTCGTGCCGTCGCCGTCGAGGGCCTGCTCGAGGCCCTGGGTCAGCAGCGGCCAGTAGTCGCGCACGTAGAGCGGGGTCACGACGCCGTAGAAGGCGCTGCCGACGGTGAGCTCGCGGTCGTCGGAGGTCGGCAGCGGCTGGGCGTCGATGTCGTCGAGCAGGTCGGTGATCGTGGCGAGACCCTCCTCGACCGAGCCGCCGAGCGGGCAGTCGTCGCCGGACACGCAGTCCTCGACGTAGGCGCGCAGGGCGGTCTCGAAGCCGCGCGCCTGGCCCAGCGACGACTCGCGGGTGCTCAGCGAGACGTCGACGGCGCCGTCGAGCAGCAGGCGGCCCACCCGCTGGGGGAAGAGCTCGGCGTAGGTCGCGCCGAGCTTGGTGCCGTAGGAGGCGCCGAGGTAGGTCAGCGTGGTCTCGCCCAGCGCGGCGCGCAGCACGTCCATGTCGCGGGCGGCCTCGACGGTCGTCACGTGGCCCACCAGGGCGTCGGAGCGCTCGACGCAGCCGGCGAAGAAGCCGTCGAGGTCCTCGACCAGCGCCTGCTCCTCGGCCGCGTCGTCGGGGTCGGGGTCGGCGGCGAGGAAGGCGTCGAGCTCGTCGTCGGAGAGGCAGTCGACCGGGTCGGAGCCGCCGGTGCCGCGCGGGTCGAAGCCGACGATGTCGAAGGCGTCGAGCAGCGGCTGGCGGAAGGCCTGGGTGCCGGCCGCGGCGTAGGAGGTGCCGGGCGAGCCGGGTCCGCCGGGGTTGACCACGAGCGAGCCGACCCGCTGGCCGGGCTCGTCGGCGGGGTCGCGCAGCAGCCGCAGGTCGATGGTCTCGCCGTCGGGCTCGGCGTAGTCGACGGGCACGGTGAGCGAGGCGCACTCCATGTCGTCGTCGTCCTCACAGGCCGCCCAGTCGATGCTCTGCCCGTAGTACGCCGCGAGCGCGGGGTCGGGCGGCTCGGTGGCGTCGGCCGACGGCGTCGACGTGGGCGCGGGGCCCGCGCGCTCGGGACCGTCGGCGGAGTCGTCGCCGTCGCGGGCCGAGAGGCCGTAGCCGATCGCGACGCCGGCCGCGCCCAGCACGAGCACCACCGCCAGCACGATCGCGACGATGCGGGTGGTGGACGGGCTCATCGACTGCTCCCCTCGGGCGCCTGCAGGGCGACCATCATGGCCTCCAGCGCCAAGGCCGGCGGCACGTTGAACTCCAGCATCTGCTCGCGCGCCTCGAAGATCGCGGCGATCCGGCGCAGGTTGTGCTCGGGGCTGGAGGTGCGCACGATCTCCTCCACGTCGGCGCGGATGTCCTCGTTGACCAGGTCGCCGGGCGCACCCGAGGCGAGCGCGATCGCGTCGCGGTAGACCGAGACGAGGTCCATGAGGCCCCGGTCGACGACGTCGAGGTGACGCCGCTTGGCGCGGGTCTTCTGCCCCTTCTCCAGGGCGGCGAGTGCCGGGCCGTACTCGCGCGGGCGGCGGCCGCGCTCGACCACGCCGTAGGAGGCGTCGAGGTCGCTGCGCTCGCGGGCGTCGAGGTCGCCGGTCTGCACCTCCGCCTCGTCCTTGGCGACCTGGGCGAGCTCCCCGGCGGCCCGCATGGCCGCGCCCAGCGACGTGACCCGGCGCGCCAGGGAGACCACCTCGTGGCGGCGGGCGCGGGTGCCCTCGTCGCGCGCCAGCGCCCGGGCCCGGCCGATGTGACCCTGGCTGGCGCGGGCGGCGTAGGCCGCGAGGTCGGGGGCCACGCCGTCGGTGCGCTCGAGGAAGGCCGCGACGTCGCGGGCCGTCGGGGTGGTGAGGGTCAGCAGCCGGCAGCGCGAGCGGATGGTCGGCAGCACGTCGTCGACGGTGGGGGCGCACAGCATCCACACCGTGCGGTCGGTGGGCTCCTCGATCGCCTTGAGCAGGGCGTTGCACGCCTGGTCGGTGAGGCGGTCGGCGTCCTCGACCACCAGGATCTGCCAGCGCCGGCCCACCGGGGACAGCGCGGCCCGGCGCACCAGGTCGCGGACCTCGTCGACACCGATCGAGAGCTTCTGGGTGCGGATGACCGCCACGTCGGCGTGCGACCCGGCCAGCACCGTGTGGCACTGGTGGCACTGCCCGCAGCCGGCCTGCTCCGGGGCGCGGTCGCACTGCAGGGCCGCGGCGAAGGCGACGGCGGCGTTGGAGCGACCCGACCCTGGCGGGCCGGTGAACAGCCAGGCGTGGCTCATGCCGTGGCCCGCGGCCGCGGTCTGCAGGGCCTCGACCGCACGGGCTTGGCCGACCAGCTGCTCCCAGACGGTCATGCCCGCACCGCCTGCACCAGCAGCGGCTCGACGCGGCGGCGCACCGCGGCGGCGATCTCGTCGCGGTCGGCGCGCGCGTCGAGGACGAGGTAGTGCTCGGGGTCGGCCGCGGCCATCGTCGTGAAGGCCGCGCGCACCCGCTCGTGGAAGTCCAGCGACTCGCCCTCGATGCGGTCGCGACCCTCGAAGCGGCCCAGCCCCGCGGCCGGCTCGAGGTCGAGCACCACGGTCAGGTGGGGCCTCAGGTCGCCGGTGGCCCACCGCGCGACCCGCTCCACCTCCGCGACCGGCAGGGTGCGCCCCGCGCCCTGGTAGGCCAGCGTGGAGTCGACGTACCGGTCGGTGACGACTACCTCGCCGCGCTCGAGGGCCGGCAGCACCACGGTGTCGACGTGCTCGGCCTTGTCGGCGGCGTAGAGCAAAGCCTCGGTGCGGTCGGAGAGGGCACCGGTCTCGGGGCTGAGCACGATGCGGCGCAGCTCGCGCCCGACCGGGGTGTCACCGGGCTCGAACGTCGACACCACGGTGTGGCCGGCCTCCTCCAGCCAGGCGCGCAGCAGCGCCGACTGGGTCGACTTGCCCGACCCCTCGCCGCCCTCGAGGCAGACGAAGACGCCGCGGGGGGAGAAGACGCCGGGAGAGCTCACGCGAGGAACCTACGTGTCCGGGCCGACAGCCGCCGACGCCGGTCCACGCCGATCAGGCCTTCTCGGCCGTCGCCTTCGTCGCCGCCTTCTTCGCGGTGGTCGTCGTGGTCGACGTCGTGGCCTTCTTGGCGGCGGTCTTGGTCGCGGTCTTCTTGGCGGCGGTCTTGGTCGCCGTCTTCTTGGCGGCGGTCTTGGTCGCGGTCTTCTTGGCGGTCGTCTTCTTGGCGGCGGTCTTGGCCGCCGTCTTCTTCGCCGGGGCCTTCTTCGCGCCCTTCTTGGCCGCCTTCTTGGCCGGCCCCCGCTCGCGGCGCTCGGCCAGCAGCTCGGCGGCGCGCTCGAGGGTGATGGCCTCCACCGAGTCGTCCTTGCGCAGGGTGGCGTTGTACTCCCCGTCGGTGACGTACTCCCCGAAGCGGCCCGACTTCACCACGACCGGCTGGCCCGAGACCGGGTCGTCGCCGAGCTCCTTGAGGGGCGGGGCCGCGGCGGCACGTCCGCGCTGCTTGGGCTGGGCGTAGATCTTCAGCGCCTCGTCGAGGGTGACGGTGAAGAGCTGCTCCTCCGCGGTCAGCGAGCGCGAGTCGCTGCCCTTCTTCAGGTAGGGCCCGTAGCGGCCGTTCTGCGCCGTGATTTCCTCGCCGTCCTCGCCCACGCCCACCACGCGGGGCAGCGAGAGCAGGCGCACGGCGTCGTCGAGGGTGATCGTGTCGAGCGACATGGTCTTGAACAGCGAGCCCGTGCGGGGCTTGGCGCTCTTCTTGGCATCCTCGGGCAGCGCCTCGGTGACGTAGGGCCCGAAGCGGCCGTTCTTGGCCACGACCTGCAGACCGGTCTCGGGGTGCACGCCGAGCTGGATCTCCTCGCCCGCGGGGTTGGCGAAGAGCTCGGTGGCCTTCTCCAGCGTCAGCTCGTCGGGCGGGAGGTCGTCGGGCACGTTGGCGCGCTTGCCGACCGGGTTGCCCTCGTCGTCGGGGCCCTCGAGGTAGGGCCCGTAGCGGCCCACGCGCAGGTGGATGCCGGAGTCGGGCCCGCCCACGGGGAAGGTCGCCAGCTCGCGGGCGTCGATGTCGCCGAGCTCGTCGACGAGCCGCTTGAGGCCGACCACGTCGCCGCTGCCGTAGTAGAACTCGCCGAGCTCGGTGTTGCGGTCCTTGCGGCCCGCCGCGATCTCGTCGAGCACGTCCTCCATCTCGGCGGTGAACTCGTAGGAGATCTGGCGCGGGAAGTGCTCCACGAGCAGTCGCACGACCGAGAAGGCCAGCCACGCCGGCACGAGCGCGGTGCCCTTCTTGTAGACGTAGCCACGGTCGGTGATGGTCTTGATGATCGCGGCGTAGGTCGAGGGACGCCCGATCTCGCGCTCCTCCAGCTCCTTGACCAGCGTGGCCTCGGTGTAGCGGGCCGGGGGCTTGGTCTCGTGGCCGGAGGCGGAGAGCGAGGCGGCGCTGAGCGCGTCGCCCTCGCTGAGGTTGGGCAGGCGGGTCTCGGCGTCGTCCTTGGCCGCGCCCTCGTCGGTGCCCTCGACGTAGGCCTTGAGGAAGCCGTGGAAGGTGATGGTGCGGCCGGAGGCGGAGAAGACGACGTCCTGGCCGGTGTCGGCCGCGCCGCCCAGGCGCACCGTGACGGTGTTGCCGACGGCGTCCTTCATCTGCGAGGCGACGGTGCGCATCCAGATCAGCTCGTAGAGACGGAACTGGTCGCCGGTCAGACCGGTCTGAGCCGGGGTGCGGAAGGTGTCGCCCGCCGGGCGGATCGCCTCGTGCGCCTCCTGGGCGTTCTTCACCTTGCCGGCGTAGACCCGGGGGGCGTCGGGGAGGTAGTCGGTGCCGTAGAGCTCGCGCACCTGGGCCCGCGCCGCGTCGATCGCCCCGCCCGAGAGGGTCGAGGAGTCGGTGCGCATGTAGGTGATGAAGCCGTTCTCGTAGAGCCGCTGGGCCACCGACATCGTCGAGGAGGCGCTGAAGCCGAGCTTGCGGCTGGCCTCCTGCTGCAGCGTCGTGGTGCGGAAGGGCGCGTAGGGAGAGCGACGGTAGGGCTTGGACTCGACCGAGCGGACCTCGAAGGAGGTCTCCTGCAGCGCCGAGGACAGGGCCTCGGCGGCGGCGCGGTCGAGGTGGACGACCTTGCCCTGGGCGCTCGACTTCAGCACGCCGTCCTGCCCGAAGTCGGAGCCGCGGGCCACCCGGGAGCCGTCGACGGAGTGCACCTTGGCCGGGAACATCCGCTGCTCGTGCTTGCTGCCGGCGTCGAAGGTGCCCTCGAGGTCCCAGTAGGACGCGACGCCGAAGGCCATCCGCTCGCGCTCCTTGTCGACGACCAGCCGGGTCGCCACCGACTGCACCCGCCCGGCCGACAGGCCCGACATGACCTTCTTCCACAGCACCGGCGAGACCTCGTAGCCGTAGAGCCGGTCGAGGATGCGTCGGGCCTCCTGGGCCTCGACGAGGTCCATGTCGAGGTCGCGGGGGTTCTCGGCGGCCGCGAGGATGGCCGGCTCGGTGATCTCGTGGAAGACCATGCGCTTGACGGGGATGTTCTTCGGCTTCAGCTCGTCGAGCAGGTGCCACGCGATGGCCTCGCCCTCGCGGTCCTCATCGGTGGCGAGGTAGAGCTCGTCGGCCTCCTTGAGCAGGCCCTTGAGCTTGCGCACCTGCTCGCGCTGGCGCTGCGGCACGACGTAGTGCGGCTCGAAGCCGTTCTCGACGTCGACGGCGAGACGGCCCCAGGGCTTGTCCTTGATCTTCGCCGGGGTGTCGGCGGCGCTCTGGGGCAGGTCGCGGATGTGACCGACCGAGGACTCCACGACGTAGCCCCGGCCGAGGAAGCCACCAATCTTCTGGGCCTTCGCCGGGGACTCGACGATCACCAACTTGTGTGCCACGCGACCAGCCGTTCTGAGCTCGGGGGATGCACGAGGGCCACCAGACGGGGCCCACGGCGGCTCACGGTAGCGCGTGACCCCCACGATCCCCGCCGCGGTCCGCACGAGGCCCCGCCGGCCCGCGGCCGCGCCGCGCCCTCCTCCACAGCTCCCGGCCCCGTACGCCGGGGCCCTGTGGACGAGCGCTGCGGAGGGTCGGCGCGGCGTGCCAGCGTGGTCCCTCCGACACCGACGACAGCCTGGGAGGACCCCGTGCAGGACCCCGACATCTGGGAGAGCGACCGACGGCAGGGCTGGTTCGAGCCGTCCGCGGCGCCGCGCCACCCGCGGCCCGGAGGGGTCGGTGAGCACCGCCTGACCCACCTGGTGCTCGTCGACGGCCGCCTGGTCGACGCCTGGAGCGAGCCGGTGGAGCACACCGACTGGGAGCACGTCGCGCGGCGGCACGACCAGGAGCGGCGGCCCCTGCCGCCACCGCCTCCCCCACCCCCGCCGGCGCACGAGCAGGTGCAGGCCTGGCTGGAGCGGGTCTGCGGGGGGCGCGAGGCCCTGGAGGCCCTCGACGACCTCCCGCTGGACGACGACGGCACCGATCTGCCCGACACCCTCGAGGACCTGCCCCTCCGGCGCCGCGCCGAGGGAGTCGGGGAGCTCCTCGACGCCGTGGCCGCCGCGCACCTCGACGTCGAGTCGTCCTACGCCCTGCGACGGGCCCTGGTGGCGCTGAGCGTCCTGGAGCCGGAGGTCGTCACGGGCGCGCGGTCGGCCGCGCACCTCGCCGGGGGGCTGTGCTGGGCCGTGGGCCGGGCCAACGGGTGGTTCCACCCCCACGGGTCGCTGCGCCTGACGATGGTCCAGGACGCCCTCGCCCTGCCCGGCTCGCCCGCTGCGGTCGGCGGGCTGGTCCGGCGGGCCCTCGTGGGCCTGCGGTGGGGCGACCTTGAGGGGCGCGAACGACCGCGGGAGGCGCCCCACCTGCTGCCGCTGGGCAGGCCCGACCTGCTCACGGCCGCGACCCGGGTCCGTCTGACGCGGCTGCGCGAGCGGGCTCGCGAGGCGCGCGAGGCCGCCTGACCGGGCGCTCAGGCGACGAGGAACCCCTCGCGGACGAGCTCGGCGACCACGGGGAGGTACTGCGCGCGCAGGTCGGCCGCGTCGCGGTCGAGCAGGTCGGCGACCGCGTCGAGGATCTGGCCGATGCTCAGCTCGCCGTCGCAGGCTCCCGCCAGGGCGGCCTCGACGGTGTCGACCTTGCGCGCGCGACGCAGCCCGCGCTGCTGGCGCAGCACGATGGTCTCGGGATCCTCCGCGCCCGGCGCGCCGACGGTCTCCTGGAGCACGTCGACGCGCAGCACGAGTCGGCTGCCGGCCTCGACGACGACGTCGGCGGCCCGGCCCCAGTCGCGCACGGCGGGCGCCACCGGCTGCTCGACCTCGTAGGGCCAGTCCAGCAGCGTCCGCGCGGCGGTGTCCGGCGCGGCCGACGCCCCGCGGCGCAGGTTGATCCAGCCGAAGCCGACGGCCTCGACCCCCTGCTCGTCGAACCACGACAGCCAGGTGTCGTAACGACGCCGGTAGTCCTCGGCGCTCGCGCCGCCGGTGCTCGGGTGCTGCCCGGCGTCCTTGAGCCACAGCTCGACGTAGGCCGCGGGGTCGAGGACCTCGCGCTGCACCACCAGCGCGTCGCAGTCGTCGGCCACCCAGCCGGCGAGGCGCTCGTCCCACGGCGTGTCGCGGGCGATGACCCAGTTGGCCAGCACCTGGCACCAGCCGCCCGCGGTGAGGTGGTCGGGGGCGGCCCGCACGATGTCCTCCACCACCCGGTCACCGGGCAGACCGGAGTCGCGGTAGACCAGCCGCTCGCCGGTGGCGGGGCTGATGACGAAGGGCGGGTTGGTGGCGATCAGGTCGAAGCGCTCCCCCGCGACGGGCTCGAAGAAGGACCCGTCGCGCACGTCGACGCGGTCGGCGACGTCGTTGAGCGCGGCGTTGAAGCGGGTCAGGCGCAGGGCCTTGGCGTTGACGTCGGTGGCGACGACGCGGCCGCTGTGGCGCGCGAGGTGCAGCGCCTGCACCCCGCACCCAGTGCCGAGGTCGAGGCTGCGGCCGACCTCCTCGCGCAGGGTGAGCTGGGCCAGGGAGGTCGAGGCCGGGCTGATCCCGAGCACGTGGTCGCCGCCGACGCGCTGCGGCAGGCCGTCGAGACCCGGCGTGAGGTCGCTGACGACCCACAGGTGCGCGGTCTCGTCGGCGTGGTCGGTGGCGTAGGGGCGCACGTCGAGGCGCGCCGCGACCTCGCCCACCGACTGCTCGACCAGACCCTGCGCCGCCATCGCGTCGAGCAGCCCCGGCAGCGCGCGCTCCGCGGCGTCGCGCGAGACGGCGGTCTGGAGCAGGAAGAGGCGCACCAGGGTCGCCAGCGGCGAGCCGTCGCCCGTCGCGAGCAGCCCCGGGGTCGTCTCGTTGCGGGCCAGGGCGTCGTGGGCCTGGCGACCCAGCAGGCCGGCCACGGCGTCGTAGGTGAAGTCGGCCCTGACGAGGGCCTCGCGCAGGAGGTGGGGAAGGTCGCTCACGCAGGCGAGCGTAGGCCCCGACGAGAGCGACCCGCCCGGTCGGGGACCGGGCGGGTCGGTGCTCACAGCTCGCGCTGGACGGTGGGCGTCGGGTCGACGTAACCGTCGGTCGGGGGCGGCGGTGGCGCGCTCGGCGGCGCCGGCTCGTCGCCCATGGCGGTCTCGCGCTGCTTGGAGATGTAGACCGCGACCGCGATGACGACGACGGCGGCGACCGCGATCGCGACGCGCAGGACGTCGTTCTGGTCCTTGCCCACGCTGAGGGAGACCACCGCGCTGGCGATGAGCAGGGAGACGAGGTTCATCACCTTGATCAGCGGGTTGATCGCCGGGCCGGCGGTGTCCTTGAAGGGGTCGCCGACGGTGTCGCCGATGACGGTGGCGGCGTGGGCCTCGGAGCCCTTGCCGCCGTGGTGGCCGTCCTCGACGAGCTTCTTGGCGTTGTCCCAGGCCCCGCCGGCGTTGGCCAGGAAGACCGCCATCAGCGTGCCCGTGCCGATGGCGCCCGCGAGGAAGCCGGCCAGGGCGGTCGCGCCCAGCCCGAAGCCGACGGCGATCGGGGCCAACACCGCGAGGATGCCCGGCGTGACGAGCTCGCGCAGGGAGTCCTTGGTGACGATGTCGACGACCTTGCCGTACTCCGGGCGTCCGGTGCCCTCCATGATCCCGGGGATGTCGCGGAACTGGCGGCGCACCTCGTAGACGACCGCGCCGGCCGCACGGGCGACCGCGTTGATGGCCAGGCCGGAGAAGAGGAAGACCACCGCGGCGCCGAGCAGCACACCGACGAGGACGGCGGGGTTGAAGACGCTGAAGTCGAGGAGGTTGGCCTCCTCCAGGCTCGGGTCGGCGTCGGCCAGGGACTCGAAGACCGAGGTGGCGTAGGACCCGAAGAGCGCGGTCGCGGCGAGCACGGCCGTGGCGATCGCGATGCCCTTGGTGATGGCCTTCGTGGTGTTGCCGACCGCGTCGAGCTCGGTGAGGATCTGCGCCCCCTCCTCGCTGACGTCGCCGGACATCTCCGCGATGCCCTGGGCGTTGTCGGAGACCGGGCCGAAGGTGTCCATGGCGACGATGACGCCGACCGTGGTCAGCAGGCCCGTGCCGGCCAGCGCCACCGCGAAGAGCGACACCGTGAGCGCGGCTCCGCCGAGCAGGTAGGCCCCGAAGACCGCCGCCCCGATGACCAGCGTGGTGTAGACGGCCGACTCGAAGCCGACCGAGAGGCCCGAGAGGATGACGGTGGCCGCGCCCGTGAGGGAGGTCTTGCCGACGTCCTTGACCGGGCGGAACTCGGTGCCGGTGTAGTAGCCGGTGAGGGCCAGGATGCCGGCCGACATCACGATGCCGATGACGACGGCGGCCGAGGCGATGAAGCGCGGGTCGCCGTCGGCCTGGGCCAGGTCGGGGGCGATGTTGGCGAACTCCGCGAAGCTGCCGGGCAGGTAGACGTAGGAGAGGAGCACGCTGGCCACGGCGGCGATGCCCGAGGAGAGGTAGAAGGACCGGTTGATGGTGGTGAGGCCGTTCTCGCCGGCCTTGGGGCGGGTGAGGTAGACCCCCGCCACCGCGGTGAGGGCCCCGATGGCCGGGATGAGCAGCGGGTAGACCAGCCCCTGGTCGCCGAAGGCCTGCGAGCCCAGGATGAGGGCCGCCACGAGCGTCACGGCGTAGGACTCGAAGAGGTCGGCGGCCATGCCGGCGCAGTCGCCCACGTTGTCGCCGACGTTGTCGGCGATGGTGGCGGCGTTGCGCGGGTCGTCCTCGGGGATGTTGTTCTCGACCTTGCCCACCAGGTCGGCGCCGACGTCGGCGGCCTTGGTGAAGATGCCGCCGCCCACGCGCATGAACATCGCGAGCAGGGCGGCCCCGAAGCCGAAGCCCTCCAGGACGTCGGGGGCCTCGTCCTGGAAGAAGAGCACCACCAGGCTCGCGCCCAGCAGGCCCAGGCCGACGGTCAGCATGCCGACCATGGCCCCGGTGCGCAGCCCGATCGTCATCGCCGGCTCGCGGCCCGAGGTCTCGGCCGCGGCGGCGACGCGCAGGTTGGCCCGCACCGCGAGGTTCATGCCCAGGTAGCCGACGGTGGCGGAGAAGCCGGCTCCCACGACGAAGAAGACCGAGCGGAAGATCCGCACCACCGTGTCGTCCGCGGGCAGCAGCAGCAGGGCGAAGAAGGCGACGGCGGCGAAGATCGCCAACGTCCGGAACTGTCGGGTGAGGTAGGCGTTGGCGCCCTCCTGCACGGCTTGGGCGATGGTCTGCATGCTGGCGGTGCCCTCACCGGCGGCGAGGACCTCCCGGCGGAACATCGCCGCCATCGCCAGCGCACCGAGCGCGACGAGGGCAACGATGACGACCAGGACGAGGTTGCCGCCGGAGAGCTCCACGACCAAGGGTCGGATCCCCGTCATCTGATTCCTCCTACGTGCTGGGTGAGCGAGCGGTGGAGTGAACGATCAGGCGCAGGAACGTGATCTGCGTCTCACGGACGAGCCGGAGTCTACGCACGCCGACGCCCTTCACCGCACGACTGTGTGTCGTGGGTCACACGTGTCGGCCCGGGGCGCGGGTCGCGGCCGGGCCCCACGGTGGTCGGGTCCGGTGCTCCTCAGCGAGGAGGGGAGGGGCCGGCGGTCGGTCCTGAGGACCGGTCAGCTGGCGGCCAGCGCGTCGTCGGCGCTGTCGTGGATCATGAAGACCTTGGCCAGCCCGGTGATCCGGAAGATCTTCAGCAGACGGTCCTGGGTGCACACGAGGTGCAGCGAGCCGTCGTGGGCCCGGACCTTCTTCAGCCCGCCGACGAGCACGCCGAGGCCCGTGGAGTCGAGGAACTCGACGGCCTCCATGTCGACCACGAGGTCGTAGGTGCCGGCGGCGACCAGCTCGGTGATCTTGTCGCGCAGCTTGGGGGCGGTGTAGACGTCGATCTCGCCACCGACGGCAACGATGGTCTTCCCATCGACGTCGCGCGTCGCAAGAGTGAGGTCCACGTCTACTCCCATGTCGGCCTGCGGAATCCGTGCCAGTCGAGCTGGCGGACCTCGTGAGGGCGGGCGACGCCATGACACTCGGCCAGCCATATGAAACCACGCTCGCGGCCCCGGCGCACAAAAAGGGTAAAGGTCGGACGCCCGCGCCGCGCTGCGCCCCGACGCAGCGCCCTGGCCGCTCCCGGACAGTGGCACGAAGGCCCCCGCGACGGCCGCCACCGGTCCGCGCCGCCCGGCCCTGCGGGGCTGTCGGTGGACCCTGGGACACTCGGATCCATGACCGCCGCCCTCCCCCTGCGCCCCCGAGCCGGTCTGGTCGACCGCCTCGCCGCGGTGCCGGGCCGCGAGGACCGCCTGACCCACGTCGAGGAGCTCGCCGCGCGCGATCCGCGCCACGCCCCGTGGCCGACCTGGGTCGCGTCCGACGTGCGGGGCGCGCTCGAGGCGCGCGGAGTCGAGCGGCTGTGGAGCCACCAGGGCGAGGCCGCCGAGGCCGTGCGGGCCGGGCGGCACGTGGTCGTCGCCACCGGCACGGCGTCGGGCAAGTCGCTGGCCTACCAGCTGCCGGCGCTGACCGCGGTGCGCGAGTCGCGGGGCAGCCGGGGACAGCGCGGCGCGGGCGTGCTCTACGTCGCCCCGACCAAGGCGCTCGCCCAGGACCAGCTGACCTCGCTGCGCTCGCTGGGGCTCGACGTGCGCGCCACGACCCACGACGGCGACAGCGGCCGCGACCAGCGCGACTGGGCCCGCGAGCACGGGGAGTACCTCCTCACCAACCCCGACATGCTGCACCGCTCGATGCTCCCGGGCCACGCCCGCTGGGCCGGATTCCTCGGCTCGCTGCGCTACGTCGTGGTCGACGAGTGCCACCACTACCGCGGCGTGTTCGGCGCGCACGTGTCGCACGTGCTGCGCCGGCTGCGACGCGTGTGCGCCCTGCACGGCGCCGACCCGACCTTCGTGCTGGCCTCGGCCACGGTGGCCGACCCGGCGGCCGCCGCCCACCGCCTCACCGGGCTCGACGTGGAGCCGGTCACCGACGACGGGTCGCCGCGGGGTCGGGTGTCGGTGGCGCTGTGGGAGCCGCCGTTGACCTCCCACACCGGCGAGAACGGCGCCCCGGTGCGCCGCGCCGCCTCCTCGGAGGTCGCCGACCTGCTCGCCGACCTGGTGGTCGACGACGTGCGCACGCTGGCCTTCGTGCGGTCGCGACGGGGGTCGGAGCAGGTGGCGATGACCGCGGCCGCCCTGGTCGCCGAGGTCGAGCCGTCCCTGGCCCGCCGGGTCGCGGCCTACCGCGGCGGCTATCTTCCCGAGGAGCGCCGCGCCATCGAGACCGCGCTGCGCGACGGGTCACTGTGCGGACTGGCCGCCACCAACGCCCTCGAGCTCGGCATCGACGTCAGCGGCCTCGACGCGGTGCTGATGGCCGGCTTCCCCGGCACCCGCGCCGCCCTGTGGCAGCAGGTGGGCCGGGCCGGGCGCGGCGCCCAGGACGCCGTCGGGGTGCTCGTGGCCCGCGACGACCCGCTCGACACCTACCTCGTGCACCACCCCGACGCCCTCTTCGGGGCCCCCGTCGAGGCCAGCGTCTTCGACCCGGGCAACCCCTACGTCCTGGCCCCCCACCTGTGCGCCGCCGCCCAGGAGGCTCCGCTCACCGCCGACGAGCTGGACCTCTTCGGCCCCACCACGCGCGGCGTGCTCGACCAGCTGGTCGCCGGCGGGCTGCTGCGTCGCCGCCCCCGCGGCTGGTACTGGACCGACGCGCGCCGCGCGGCCGACCTGGCCGACATCCGCTCCACCGGCGGCGCGCCGGTCTCGCTCGTCGAGGCCGGCACCGGTCGCGTCGTCGGCACGGTCGACGCCTCCAGCGCCCACGGCACGGCCCACCCCGGAGCGGTCTACGTGCACCGCGGCGAGACCTGGCTGGTCGACTCCCTCGACCTCGAGGAGCACGTCGCCGTCATCCACCGCGCCGACCCCGACTACTCCACCTCCGCGCGCGAGGTCACCGACATCTCGATCGTCGCCGAGCGGGGTCACCGCACCTGGGGGCCGTGCCGGCTCAGCGTGGGCGAGGTCGACGTGTCGCAGCAGGTCGTCTCCTTCCTCAAGCGCCGCCAGCCCGGGGGCGACGTCGTCGGGGAGGAGCTGCTCGACCTGCCCGAGCGGGCGCTGCGCACCACCGCGGTGTGGTGGACCGTGCCCGCCACGACCCTGGCCGCGGCGGGCCTGGCCGCCGACGACCTGCCCGGGGCCGCCCACGCCGCCGAGCACTGCTCGATCGGCCTGCTGCCGCTCTTCGCGACGTGCGACCGCTGGGACATCGGCGGTGTGTCGACCGCGATGCACCCCGACACCGGCGAGCTGACGGTCTTCGTGCACGACGGCCACCCGGGCGGGGCCGGCTTCGCCGAGCGGGGCTTCCACGCCGCCCGGGCGTGGCTGACCGCGACCCGCGAGACCATCGCGACCTGCGAGTGCGCCGACGGCTGCCCCTCCTGCGTGCAGTCGCCCAAGTGCGGCAACCAGAACAACCCGCTCGACAAGGCCGCAGCGGGCCGGCTGCTCGACCTGCTGCTCACCGGCGCCGACCCCGACGGGTCCGCCGCCGGGGCCTGAGACCGGCCACGACCGCAGCGCCCGCGTCAGGCCGGGCCCGCGCGGGCGACGCCCACGGGATCGGCGGACCGGCCCAGCCACCGCGGCCCGCGCACCAGCGCCTCGACCTCCACCTCGGAGCCCGTGACCGTGCACCGCACGGCCTCGGCGCCGTTGTCGCCCGCCACCCGGGCGGCCGCGGAGCAGGCGTCCGCGCCCTGCTGCAGGGCGCCGGCCCCGGCGAGCGCAGCGAGATCGGCGGCGGCCTGGGCCGAGCGGTGCGCGGCGAACACCGCCCCCACCGTGCCCAGCGCCGCCGCCACCAGGAGCAGCACCCCGAGCAGGGCGACGCCGAGCACCGTGGCCGCACCGCGCTGACCGCGCTCCCCCCGCTCCACCCGCTCCCCCCGCTCGGGCGCGGCCGGCCCGCCGGCGGGCCTCGTGACCGGGACGGTCACACGCCCACCTCCACCGCGGCGACCGCATCGGCGGCCACCTCCGCACCCGGCAGCGACCCGACGACTCCCCCCGGGCCGTCGAGTCGCGCGGTGACGGTGACGGTGACGGTGTCACCCGAGCGGACCACCGAGACGGTGGCGCCGCTCGGGGCCACCCGGCGCGCCGCTGCCACCGCAGCCGCCTCGCCGTCGCCCCGCGCCGCCACCCGCGCTCCCTCCCGGGCCGCGTCGACCACGCGGACCTGGCCCAGCACCAGCGAGAGCACCCACACGAGGGCCGCGGTCACGGCCACCATGGCCGGCAGGACCATCGCGGCCTCGGCGGTCACGGCGCCGCGCTCGCCGCGTCGGGGCGACGGCTCCCGGCTCATCCGATGCCCAGCAGCCCGAGCACGTGATCGAAGAGCCGGGTGAGCAGCTGGTCGCCGAAGCCACCGGTCAGCATCTTGTAGAGCAGCCCGGCCAGGCCGGCGCCCGCAGCGGTGCCGACGGCGTACTCCGCGGTGGTGATGCCCGCCTCGGGGGCCGCAGCGCGGGTGTCTGCCGGGGGCCCCGCCGGGGACGCTGCCGGGGACGCGGCGTCCGGACGGGTGCCGGGCACGGCGTAGAGCGCCGGCCGGCGACGGCGGCCGGTCCGCGAGACCGGCCACGGGCCGGGGCGGTCGACGCCCGGGCGCGCCAGGCGGAGGGCCCGGGGCGGGCGAGGCGTCGGGGCGGGGGTGCCAGAGGCAGCGGCGTTGCCGGCGGCGTTGCCGGCTGCGGTGCTGGCGGCGGTGCTGGCGGCGGGGCCGGGGACTGGGCCGGCAGGGGCCGTGTGGTGCTCGGCGGTCGTGGTCATCTCTCTCCTCGCGTCGTGGCGCCGCGGGCGCGGCGCCGTGTCTCGACCCTGCCGCCGCCGACCCCTGGCGGTGCGGCCCGCGGCCGAGCCTGTGGAGGGCCAAGCCACAGGGTGGGCGTGTGCACGGTTGGTGGTCAGGTCGCTCACCACGCGAGGCTCTCGAGCAGGCCCGCGACCACCGGCACGATCCCGACGAGGAGGAAGGCCGGCAGCAGGCACAGCCCCAGCGGGGCAGCCGCCCGGACGCCGACGGCCCGGGCGCGGTCCTCCACGTCGGCCCGGGCGGAGCGCGCCAGCTCCTCCGCGAGCCGCTCGACGGCGGCGACCACCGGGGCGCCCGTCTCGTGGGCCCGGCCCAGGGCCCGGCCCAGAGGGGCCAGGTCGGCGTCGGCGGTGACGAGGCGCCAGACCTCGCCCGGGTCGAGGCCCAGGCGCAGGCGGTGCACCGCCGGCTCCAGACGCTCGGCGGCGGGCCCCGGGAGCGCAGCGGTCGCGAGCTCCACGGCGGCCCCCGGAGAGGCCCCGGCCCCCAGCGCGGAGCCCACGAGCGCCACGAGGTGGGGCAGCTCGCGCCTCACCGCCTCGCGCTCGCGTCGGGCGGGCGCCGGCTCGGCGCGTCCGACGCCGACCCACACCGCCGCGCCCACGGCCGGGGCCAGCACGGCGCCGGCCGTGCCGGACACGAAGGCCCAGGCCCCGACGGCGCCGAGGAGCGAACAGAGCAGACGGTGGCGGTGCAGCCAGCCCAAGCCGGACGCGCCGCCGGCGGCCGCAGCGGTGCCTGCGGGGCCGCCCCACGCGTCGCCGGAGCACGGGTCGGGAGGCCGCGCCGGGCTCGGCAGCAGCAGCGCCACCGCCGCCGCTGCGGCGAGGGCCGCGAGGAGCCCGGGCGTCACCGGCCCTGCTCCACCGACCGGGCGATGGCCTCGACCCAGGCCACACCGGCCAGGGCGCAGGTCACGCCGGCGGCCAGGCAGGCCAGGCCGACCGGCTCGCCGAGCAGGAAGCCCCAGGGGTCGCCGCCGGCACCCGACCCCATGGCGAGCGCGAGGAGCGGCAGTGCGGCGACGAGCTTGACGGTGGCCCGCACCGAGGCGAGCTCGCCGCGGACCACCCGCTCGGTGGAGCGCACGGCGCGCAGGTCGACGGCGACCCGGTCGACGGCGGCGGCCAGACCCACACCGGTGCGGTGGGCGACCTGCCACGCCGCGGCCAGCAGGCGCAGGTCACCGGCGCCCGGCTGCCGCGCGACCGTGCGCCACGCCTCGGCGACGTCGGTGCCCAGGCGCAGGCTCTCGGCGACCGGGGAGAGGGCCGCCCACTCCTGGGCGGCGTGGCCGAGGGCCAGCACCGGCGGCCGCCCGGCCGCGAGCTCGGCGGCGAGCCGCTCGCACGTCTCCAGGACCCGGGTGGAGGTGCGGTGCGCCTCGCGGGCGGCGCGACGGGCGGCCCAGAGCCGGGCCGTGGCGCC